>JBIOEB010000155.1:0-1551 GCA_044445585.1 Candidatus Berkiellales bacterium | reverse complement strand
TTCGTCGAGGCAGAGAAAAGGGTCTTCACTTTCAAGCGATTAATCCTGAAGAGAAGAAGCCAGAAAGCACAGCGGAAGAACCCCAGAAAGCACAACCGAAACGACGTCCATTAAAGCGAAAGTAAAAAATTACAATTGTGGCACCCGGGTAGGCTTCTTCACTGCTCGACTCATTAAAAAATGCTGTTGAATATAGTTATCGCGCCAATATTGCATAGCAAGCATTTCAAGTTCAGTCCTAAATTGTTGAAGGCGTTTGGGATCTTCTTTGCAATCTTGGACAAGCTTTACCACCGGCCCCAACGTTTTTTCGAGAGTTTGCCGATAATGTCCCGTACTTAACGCTGGAAAATACATGACTCCCAGATCAAACAACAAGTTCTCAACTTGCTCACCAAGCTGTTGGCGAATAAAATTTGGCTCACCCCACAAAGAAGGAGGCGAAATACCTTCTGGCGGTGGCAAATATTTAGCAACGAGATTAAATAAACGTCCCACATAAAAATCAGGTGGCCAAGTGGAAAATGCGATGATTCCACCCGGTTTTAACACACGAAGCATTTCTTGAATAGCAACCTTAGGACGAGGGGCAAACATATGTCCATACTGACTCAAAACAGCATCAAACATATTGTCTGGATAAGGAATCGATTCAACATCCCCTTCTTTGAAATCCACTTCTACCTTTGCAATGGTTGCATTCTCGCGCGCGCGCTGAATTAATTCGGGGGTTAAATCCAAGCCATAAGTTCTAACGCCTAATCTTGCGGCAGTAATGGCAACCACTCCTGTGCCACAACCAACATCCAGCACTGTTTGGCCTCGCTGAATGCCTGAAAATTTAACTAAAGAGGGCGCAGCGAAAGCAGTGACGACTTCAAGCGGCACGAATACTCCCCAGCTCTTTTTTTGTGCTTCTTTGAAGGCTATTAGTTTATCGTCCATCATCATCTCCCATTAAAGCATATGTTTTGACGCGTCATGAATACTATTCTTGATCGGTTAACAAAAAGCCACCTACCTGTGCCTTCCAAAGATCGGCATATAGCCCTTCTTTACTCTGCAACGCCTGGTGGGAGCCATCTTCAACAATTTTGCCTTTATCAAACACGAGGATCCTATCCATATGCAACAGGGTGGAAAGACGATGTGCAATCACAATCGTGGTTTTATCTTGCATGAGACCCCATAAGCTTTCTTGAATATAGTTCTCTGTGACAGAATCTAATTGGCTAGTTGCTTCGTCTAAAATTAAAATCGGTGCGTTTTTTAAAAATGCTCTTGCAATAGCAATGCGCTGGCGTTGCCCGCCAGATAGTTTTAGGCCTCGTTCGCCTACTAATGAGTCATAACCCTGGGGTAATTGAGATATAAAATCATGGGCATGTGCTTTTTTGGCAGCTTCGATCACTTCAATATCGCTTGCAGTTATTTTACCGTACCGAATATTGTCAATCAGATTGCGATGAAAAAGTGAGGGATCTTGAGGGATCATCGCAATATTTTCGTGCAAACTACGTTGAGTCACATCACGGATGTCTTGACCGTCGA
>JBIOEB010000154.1:0-1597 GCA_044445585.1 Candidatus Berkiellales bacterium | reverse complement strand
TCTTTTACGGCAATGATGATGGCAGGCCTGGATGGCATTCGTCAAAAAATTCACCCAGGAAAACCCATGGATAAAGATCTTTATGAACTTACACCAGAGGAAAGCGCTGAATTAGGTACCGTAGCCGACACCTTACCTGATGCATTAAACGCTTTAAATCAAGATCGCGCTTTCTTAAAAGAAGGCGGGGTATTTTCTGATGATTTAATCGATAATTATATTTCGGTTAAAAAAAGGGAAGTTCAAAAGTTACATATGACAACACATCCGGTTGAGTTTGAGATGTATTATAGTTTGTGATTTTTTTCGCGAACCATCGGTAAGTTCTGAAAACCAATTAGGGAAAAGTTCTACATGAAAGCAATTCGTATGCATGATTATGGCGGCCCCGAAGTTTTAAAATTAGAAGAAACCCTTGAGCCCAAGGTCGTAACCGGTGAAATTATGATCCAGGTGAAAGCTGCAGGCGTTAATCCTTTAGATTGGAAAATTCGTAAAGGTCTTTACCAAACAAAGTACAAAACCACGTTGCCTGCTGTTTTAGGATGGGATGTGGCTGGTGTCGTTGTGAGCGCTGGATCTAATCGCTTTAAAGAAGGGGATGAAGTTTTTGCGATGGCAGAAATAGAAAAGGGCGGCGGGTACGCTGAATTCATTGTTATGAATGAACAATGGGTTTCTTTAAAACCAAAAACGTTGAACTTTAAAGAAGCTGCGGCAGTTCCGCTTGCTTCATTAACCGCATGGCAAGCACTTTTTGATGTAGCGAAATTACAACCCAACCAAAAAGTATTAATTCATGCTGCATCCGGTGGGGTAGGAAGTTTTGCAGTTCAATTAGCTAAGAATAAAGACGCATATGTCATTGCAACAACATCTTCTAAAAATTTAGATCTAGTTCAAAGCCTAGGTGCAGATGAAGTGATCGATTATACCCACAAGGATTTTTCAATGCATTGCCAGGAAATGGATGTGGTTTTAGATCCTCTAGGAGGAGATGTACAAGCGCGCTCTTTAAAATGCCTTCGTAAGGGTGGTGTATTAGTCACTATCGTAGGGTTAACAACAGAAAATGAAACCCTCGCTAATCAATTACAAGTCCAAGCAATCCCAATGTTGGTTAAACCAAATGGTCAAACTCTAGCTCAGATTGCTCAAATGATAGATGATGGCAAAATTAAACCAATCATTGATTCAATCGTACCCTTTAATGAAAAGGAAGTGCAAAATGCCCATCGGCGCAGTGAAGAAGGGCATGTAAAAGGCAAAATTGTTCTTTATTGGTGACAGACTTTGTCGGGGTTTTAGCCATTCGTAATGGCTGCTTTTTGGGATTTGCCTGAGTGTAAACTACGGGGTCTAACTTGTGTTATTGTAAATTTTAAAAAGGATCTATTCCACATTTGCAAAAATATCTTCAGCTGTATGATCAGATCAAAATAGAAACAAGAAACCAAAATATCACTTACTCCACTGAAGGTATTGAAATTTTTTCGATAGAGAAATAATACAAGCCAGCCCCTTATTTCAAACTACTTTTTTATGGAGAAACTATGAGACTTTTAAATTACCAGGAAACTCTCACTATCGTCGGTGC
>JBIOEB010000153.1:0-1755 GCA_044445585.1 Candidatus Berkiellales bacterium | reverse complement strand
GAATGAATATCGTCTTTTTGAGCAGCCCAATTAGGCCCGATACATATCAAATCCATATAGTAACGAAGTTTACTTTCTTTGCCATCAAATTTTACCCACATTCCTTTGAAAGTACGTTCCCTTGCCATTTGCAGTACCAGTAGCAGCCGTTGTTTTAAAGTTAATTTAGGGTTATCAATGGTAAGATCTAGATAGACTGTTTCTGCAGCGCTTAATACTCCTACACCACAGTAATCCGCGCTTTCAAAGCCGAGAAAGACGAGTTTGTTTACAAGGGAGCGTCGACTGTCCTGACGTTCTTTTTCAGATAATTTGGAATTATTCCATGCTTTTGCAAGGTCATTTAGTTTTGTCACCATTGCTTTGGTATAACGATTGAGCAGCAATTCCGCCCCCTCTACACCAAAGGTTTGGATGTCATTGGTTTGTACACGATGGATGAAGTGGCTAAGATTCTTTCTAAGATACTCAATATCTTGCTTTCGCCGTGCTCGAGGGGTTAGCGCGGTGTTTAAAGGGGATCCTAGATCTTCTTGCGCTTCTTTGACACGCCAATCTCTTTCCCGATTTTTTTCGATCACCCGATAGTCATCTTTATTCCATTTTATCCCATCAAATAGGGTTAAGAGATCAGTCAAATTAACATCGGGGAGATCCGGCGGTAGTAAAAAAGTGTTATCTAATACATGAGTTTTAATAATTTCACTAGGGCGCTCTTTTAACTTGAGTAAACTCTGTGAAAATTGCTTGCTGGTACAATTAAAGTTAAATGTTTTTACTTTACGGTCTTGCTCCGCAAGTTTTTTTGTGAAAAAGGAGTTAGGGTTTAAGCTTGCCTTATACAAATCAGGGGCATATCGAAAAACTAAATAGCTTGCAATAGTGAATATTTCTATGAAAGAACCTGTTGCTAAAAGAGGAAGCAACATGATATCTAATGCTTTCCCTTTCATAATATTTCTGACCATCATTGGTAACTTATTTATTCGATCTAATTGCCCTAGTGTCAAAAAAATCCCTGCAAAAAGGGGAAGGGCAATTTGTCCTGACAACACTAAAGCAAGATAATAAGCACCGGTTAATAAAAGAGAAAACAAAAACAAATGCTTATCGATAAAACGGAACAATCGATTGAAATATTTCATCTGATCAATTAAATTCGCACCGAATAGCCAACAGTTGCTTTTAGCGTGCAACAGACCGTTATGAAAATAATCTGCAAGACTAGAGGAGATTTTTATTGCCTTTAAAGAATAAGTAGATTGTTCCTGAAAATATTTTATGAAGTCATTACGTTTTTCTTTGTTCCCAAAGTTTTTTAACCAAGCACCCACCATCAATGGCAGCATCATTGGCAGTAGGATTAAATAGGATGCTCTCATCCATCGTAGTGAATCAAGAAAAGTCGAAAATTTCGAAAGAGGAAGATACATTGCATAGCTTTGGTTGGCTATATGTGGCCACTTATTTGGCGAAGCACCTCGCTCTACTTCAACTCCTGAAGCGTAGATGATATTCATTTCATGCGCTTGGCCGCTCCCAAGAAGCGCATCTTTAATGTGCTGGAAGACCATAAATTTTAAGTTGTTCCGCTAAAAGGCAGCATTATACCATGTTCCACCAAGGTATCAACGAAGTTCCACCTGAAAAGAAAATGAAGCTTTATATTCAAGATGCGAAGCATCATTGAAGTGTACTTTACGCGATGGGGGTTTCCAAAGGGGGAGAATCGCGATTCTCCCCCTTTGGTGCAAG
>JBIOEB010000152.1:0-2020 GCA_044445585.1 Candidatus Berkiellales bacterium | reverse complement strand
GCAACAAAGTATAAAAGCAAAGGGCAAAGAAAAAAATGCGTTCTGACCAATTAATAAATGGTTTTTTCGAAGCCATTTGCTTTTAGACGAGGCGCCAAGCGAACGAAGCCCCAGGAGTGTACGCTTTGGTACACGACTGGGGTGAGCGAGCGCAGGCAACAAAGTATAAAAGCAAAGGGCAAAGAAAAAAAAGTAATGACAAAAGTTATTGAAGTAGTTCCTTATAATCCAAAATGGACAGAGATGTTTGATACGCAGGCTCAGCTTATCAAACAAGCGTTAGGAAAAAATTGCATTGCAATTCATCATATCGGCTCAACCGCAGTGCCGGGTTTAGCGGCCAAACCGATTATCGATATAATCCCTGTTGTGCACGATATAGTCGCCGTTGATACCGCTACAAAAAATATGGAAAAACTTGGATTTGTAGCCAAGGGCGAATATGGCATGCTCTTTCGCAGATATTTTCAAAAGGAAGAATTTAATATTCATGTTTTTGAAGATGGCAACCCTGTTATTGAAAGACATTTAAAATTCCGTGATTGGATGCGAACCCATCCAGAAGACAGGGACGCCTATGCAAAGCTTAAAGAGGATTTGGCTTTACAATATCCAAACGATATTTTGAGTTATTGTTTCGCTAAAGATGCCTTCGTAGCAAGCATTGACGCAAAAACAGGCTTCAACGGACTCCATATCGTAAAAGCACTGACACCACGGGAATGGGAGTCAGTTCGAAATTTCCGCCAAAAATATTTCTTCGATAAGGTGCCAATCTCTGATCCCTATACTTGGACCTTTGATCACCAGGATCATCTTCATTTTGTCCTGTATCAAGGCGCTAAAATCATTGGCTATGCCCACATTCAGCTTTGGCCAGAATCAAGAGCAGCGCTGCGCATTATCGTGATTGATGAATCATTGCGAAATCGTGGGGCAGGTGGAGAATTTTTAAATCGTTGTGAACGTTGGCTCAAACAGCAAGGTGTTAGAGTATTACACACTCAATCATCACCTGCTGCTCATCCATTCTATCTTAAATACAGCTATACCAAGATGCCATTTAATGATCCAGATGGACACGAAGGTTATCCACAGGATATTGATATGGGTAAGATGCTATGATGGGTGTTTTTTTAAATTACTTTTTAGCTGATAAATAAATATCACCTCCTGCCTTAATTGCTGCAGCTCTTAAATTTTTATCTAAAGTTGCAATGGGTAGGAACAATAAAACTTAAATTTTTTGTTGATATCATTAGCATATTTGGAATAATTCTGTTGACATTTTAGTTTAAAAGATATAAAAAGTGATCTTTCGAACTAATCAAACAGGTTTACGATGAAAGGTGGAGTAGCTACACATAATCTTAGCGATAGGTTAAGCGACAGTGGTTCTGATGATGAAAAAGATTTAGATAAAAAAGCCGCAAATCTTGAAAGAAAAGTCCTGGAGTTGCAACAACAAAATGCAGTGTTGGAAGCATTATCTTTAGTTTTATCTAAAAAAGTTACACTGCCCAGCTCTAAATACCTTGAAATGAAAGCACGAAGAGATCATAAAAAAGGATTTGTAACTAAAGAAAAAGAACTCCTTGCTTCTGCGTCGCCAAGTTCGAAACTAAAGGGTAAAAAATAACAAAACTTGGCAATGCAGATGAAAACGCTGAGAATATCAGGCAAATTAAAACAAAATTTAATGAGGCGATTTCGACGGCATTGTTCCGGTGAAAAAATGAAATACTAACGAGATCTTTACTTTATAACATACTTCAGTTTTCGGCTCTTATTATCTGCATCCCCATCTAAGGATAACTGTAAAATTCCTTGTGTTACCTCAACTTCATCAGCCTCAGTATCACCCTCTTCCATGAGATCAGCTACCATCTCTTTGAATTGAGATCTTTCCTCTAATAAGCTTGCCAGTTGATCCGGTTTGGATAATAGTCCACTTTTTTTCAATAGAAAAATAAATGTTTCACCCTCTGTTGCGTGATTAAGCAAGGATCTAAAATCAACT
>JBIOEB010000151.1:0-2405 GCA_044445585.1 Candidatus Berkiellales bacterium | reverse complement strand
GGGGTTTCCAAAGGGGGAGAATCGCGATTCTCCCCCTTTGGTGCAAGCGCGGATTCATTCCGCGCGCAGCATACAAACAAGATATACCGCTCGTGTTTGAACCCCAAAAAAAGCGCACCTTCAACTGCGAGCGGTATAGGCGCTGCGTCCCGAGACGAAAGACTTTTTTAACCAGGGACTCTGAAAAGCTATTTAATAAATATAGTGCCTCTTGTGAAACGCTGCGTACTAATATAAAGTTCTACTTCAAACTCTTAGTAGCATAATCTTTAGTTCGCAAACTTACTTTAAGTATAAAATGAGATTTTATTGCAAGGCTCCGATCCATGACAGAAATTATTAGTTCGTACTCCATTAAATTAATTAATTCATTAATGCTTGCCATCGTATTTTTAGGGGTTTATCTCATCGTCAAATTCATCGTGAGCAGAAGGGTCAAAATACGAAAACAACGTAGTCAAATAAACATCCGCCTAAAATATGCATTTTTTATCTTATTTATGATTTTCTTTATCAAAATCTGGGTAGAAGGCTTTGTCCAAATATTAGCTTTTATTGGCTTTTTATCGGCGGCTATTACCTTGACCCAAAAAGATAATTTAATGAATTTGGTCGGCTGGTTAATTATTAATTGGCGTGGATTATTTTCAGAAGAGGATTATATTAAAATTTCCAATTTTAGTGGTTATGTTAAATCCATTGGTTTTTTATATTTTACCTTAATTGAAGCCAGTCCAGATTTTCCCGAAAGCCCAACCGGTAGAATCATCAAAGTGCCAAATGGTATGGTGGCTCGAAACCCTGTCATTAATTTTTCACATGAAAAATTTGTCGAATGTACTTTGAATTATATTTTCAAACCCAAAGGGGATTTTGCAAAAATTGAAGATTTATTTGTTAAATTAAAAAACGAAATACACCGTTACTTGACCGAGAAAAATGGATCTGTCGAGGCGTTGGAACCTAAATATTCGATTAAGTTACGCCAAGAAAAACCGGCAGGGTATGAAATGATTTTTTTATTTTATTGCAAGCATGCAGATAAAACTCAATTGCAACAGAGGATAAATAAGCTGGTGGTAGATTATTCTTTGAATCATGAAGATTTGGCGCTTGCGTTTGATTAAACATTCGTTACAACGATTGCTCTGCCGCAATCAAGGTATTTTTCAACAACCAAGTTACCGTCATCGGCCCGACGCCCCCTGGCACAGGGGTGATCCAACTTGCTCTTAATTTAGCCGTTTCAAAATCGACATCGCCGACAATTTTGCCGTCAGGCATGTGAGTGGTACCCACATCGATGACGATAGCGTCTTCTTTAATCCAATCACCTTGAATAAAACGCGGCTGACCAATAGCCACCACGACCAGATCCGCTCTTTGAATATGCTGAGGAAGATCTTGTGTGTAGCGATGACACATCGTGACGGTGGCTTCTAGATTTAATAATTCAAGTGCCATCGGTCTTCCGACAATCCGCGAAGCCCCCACAACACAAGCATTGCAACCTTTGAGTGCAATATTGGTATACGAAAGTAAACTGATGATCCCCATCGGCGTGCAAGGGCGAAGACCAGGCTGATTCTGCACAATTTTGCCCATATTACTCGAATGAAAACCATCCACATCTTTGTGTACAGAAATGCTTTCTAATATTTTTTCGGCAGGAATATGTTTAGGTAAAGGAAGTTGAACTAAAATTCCATCTATCACCGGAGAATGATTGAGTTCATCAATTTTTTCTAAAAGTGTTTCAACACTAATGGTGGCAGAAAAATCATAACTTTCTGAATAAATCCCTACCGCTTCACACGCGCGACGTTTATTTTGCACATATAAACGTGAAGCGGGATCTTGCCCCACCAGTACCACTGCTAAACCTGGCCGCCGTTTGCCAAGTTCAACCCGCTTTTTTACCAATTGGGCAATGTACAACCTTTCCTGCTCAGCGATTGCGTTGCCATTCAGAATTTTAGCAGTCATATTATTAACTTTTTGATTTTTGAAGATCTAATTTTCTCATGCTATGGTGGTAAAGGCTAGTTAATGACCGTGAGTGAGTATAATTGACGGTAAAGTGTAGAATTGATTATGATGACCGTTAAATTTTCATTTTGAGAATTTAACGGGGTATAGCGCAGTCTGGTAGCGCGCCTGCTTTGGGAGCAGGATGTCGGGGGTTCAAATCCCTCTACCCCGACCATGTTACAGCGCTTTGCGCTTGTAGCTCATTCGGATAGAGCATCGGCCTTCTAAGCCGAGGGTAGCAGGTTCGAATCCTGCCAAGCGCGCCATGATTGAGTGATGCTATATGGAGAAAGAGTTTATACTCAAACCAATTTGCTTTGCATAATAGCAAAGTAGGAAGAGTAAAATGGTGGACGTAGCTCAGTTGGTAGAGC
>JBIOEB010000150.1:0-2442 GCA_044445585.1 Candidatus Berkiellales bacterium | reverse complement strand
TTATGAGCAGACTCAATTTTGCCCAAGGTTTGCTTGACTGCCCCGGTAAAAGCCCCTTTCTCATAACCAAATAATTCACTTTCGAGTAAAGTTTCGGGGATCGCGGCACAATTAATCGCAACAAAAGGCCCGTTTGCCCGATCGCTATTTTCGTGCAAAGCTTTAGCGAGCACCTCTTTGCCAGTACCACTTTCACCTAAAAACAAGATGGTAATATTTTTGGGTGCGACCTTTTGGACCATCTGACACACTTTTTGCATCGACAAGTTACCGGTAACAATGCCTTTAATGGTATGGTTAAGACTTGCTCCTGATCCTTGCTTGCTTTCTTTTTCAAGCTGGTGCAAATAAAATGCGCGTTCAATAATCAATTTTAAAATCTGAGCATCGATGGGTTTCGTGTAAAAATCGTAAGCACCCAGATGAATGGTTCTCATGGCAATTTTACGATCAGTTTGCTCTGTTATGACTATCACTTTGGTTTCAGGGGCTAAAGAAATGATCTCTTTAAGGGTATTAAATCCTTCTTCCGGGTCTCGATTGGGGGATAAATTTAGATTGAGTGTCACAACGCCTGGCACAAATCTTCGTAATTTAGCAATGGCTTCTGCTCGATCATTCGCTACAATCACTTCATAGCACTCAAATGCCTGTATTAAATGTGATTGAAACGTTGGATCATTTTCAATGACGAGCAAATGTGGTTTGTGACTTTGACTCAAAACCTATCCCTTAGTAACATCTTCGACAATCCTTGTCAGAATGCTTACATATCATTGTTCATCAATATTGCATTTAGAAGTTTACCAGTCAACTTAAAATGAAACATAGATCTTCATAGGATCATCCTAAACCATTTATGTGTTCAAATTAAGTAAGCTCTTTTCCCTACATAAATGCAGAGAATCACCCGACGAAGGATAGAACAAAGATCACACATAAGGTAACTATCTAATAATCTTACGGGACAGCACGGAAGCCGTGACTATAATTACCCATATCTTGATAAGGAAATCACCGCATTTTATGCTTCAGCACCTTTACGGTTTAGCCATTTTCACTAGTGCCTTTTTGCTTTTCTTTGTACAGCCCTTGCTTGCTAAACATCTTCTGCCCCTTTTTGGCGGATCGGCTTTCGTTTGGATTGCTTGTGTTTTGTTTTTCCAGGCTGGATTAATGCTTGGCTATGCTTATGCGTATTTTTTGGCGCGATATTTTTGTGCGCGTTATCAAGCTTGGATCCATATAGCACTCCTGGTGTTTTCTTTTTATTTTATTCCTATTTCAAGTGAAACCAATATTTTAATCAATCATGGATCGCCGCCAGTTATCGTGATGTTAATTCTTAGTTCAACAATATTTTTACCTTTTATGGTACTTTCAGCTTCAAGCCCGTTACTGCAGCATTGGTATTGCACTTTACGGCATACCACTTTCCCTTATTATTTTTATGCTATTTCAAATACCGGATCATTATTAGGGTTACTGGGTTATCCATTTTTGTTAGAACCTCTTTTTGGGATCAAAACGCAAATTAGCATTTGGTCAGCAATGTATGGGCTTTATGTTATATTATGTTTGATTTCTTTAAGCAAATTAATCCTCTTAAAAAACACCACACCCGCTAAAGCCACCATCAATGTGACACCTTTTGATGCAATACGCTGGCTAATCCTTACGTTTTTAAGCAGTGCTCTGCTGTTGGCTATCACGCAGTTTTTATCGCAAAATGTATTTAATTTTCCATTAATGTGGATTGTGCCACTGGCGTTATATTTAATCACTTATATCATCACCTTTTCGTCTGCAAAACCTTATGATCGATCCTTTTGGCTAAGTGCCTTTATCATTTGGTTAAGCATTGCTTTGTGGATCATTTTTCAACAAAATTTGAATGGGATCCCAGCGGTTATTGTTTTTTTAGCTTTGCTCTTTAGTGCTTGCATGATTTGTCATGGAGAGCTCATTCGTCTTAAACCCCACCAACAAGATCTCACGCTTTTTTATTTATTCATTGCATTGGGTGGGATGCTCGGAGGGCTTTTTACTAATGCAGTTCTTTTATTATTGCTAACACAGTGGTGGGATTTTTATGTGCCAATGATCATCATCACACTGCTGGTGGTGATGTTAGGGTTCGATCAATTGCAAAAAGCAAAACACCTATGGAATTTTGGAGTGGCTTCAATGAGTGTAATGGTATTTTTAGCCTTACTGTGTGCGATATTTTACCAAATTTATTTTCCCAAACAACATTTAATCGCCGCCGAGCGCAGCCTTTATGGATTTTTGCGCGTATTTGATGATCGCTACCCTGATCCCACCCTAAATGATCGCAGATTGATGAATGGAACCGTTATTCACGGTTTAGAATATCAAGATCCTGCCAAAAAACTTTGGCCAACTTTATATTATGGATGGAATTCAGGCGCAGGCATTGCG
>JBIOEB010000149.1:0-2470 GCA_044445585.1 Candidatus Berkiellales bacterium | reverse complement strand
TTTTAGCACCCTCTTGCGATATCGACCAATAAATTTAACTTTTTTTAAAATTTTTGTTTAATCCCTTGTAATTACGCGATTTTATTGTCATATTCTTTAAATGAATGCTTGTGACATAAGTAGGCGCTCTGAATTTTAGACTTCCTCCTTAGGGCAATGCGTTCAGGTTTAGTACTAACAACAACTTTAGCATTTAGGAGTTTTCTAAATGAAACGGACGTCCAAAACAGCTCTCGCTTTAGTCGCAGCTACTGCTGCTCTTGTTGCATCAGGTTGTTCAAGCATGTGTGGCGAAACACACGAAGCCTTAGTAAAATGTGCAGGCACTAACGTTTGCAAAGGCACCGGTGAATGCGCTACTCCTGACAACTCTTGCAAAGGCCGTAACAGCTGCAAACACTCCGGTTGGACTTATATGACCAAGAGTGAATGTATGTCTGCTGGTGGTACAATCGTTGACTAATCACAGTAGCTCTCTAAGGCAGCAAAAACGCGTTGCTGCCTTAGAATTTCTCTCTAACCTAAACCTATGAAAGCTACATGAGCAGTAAAAAAACTTCTAATCACAGTTCCCCGAATGATTTCACCTATCTTGGCTTTGGACTTGGTTTACGAACCGATCACTATGCCGATATTCTTGAACATAAACCCAAAGTGGATTGGTTTGAGATCTTAACCGAAAATTATCTCGTCCCAGGCGGAAAGCCATTATATTACTTAGACAAAATCCGAGCACATTACCCAATGGTGATGCATGGGGTTTCGATGTCTATCGGAAGTATGGATCCCCTTAATTGGGATTATTTATCGCAAGTGAAAGCCCTTGCCGATCGGATCCAAACCAAATGGCTGTCGGATCATTTATGTTGGACTAGCATCCATAACACCAACTCGCACGATTTATTACCGCTGCCTTATACCGAAGAAGCCCTTGATTACGTGATTAAACGCGTCTCTCAAGTACAAGATTATCTGGGTCGGCAAATTTTAATTGAAAATCCTTCGAGCTATCTTACTTTTACACATTCCGATTTAACCGAATGGGAATTCTTAAGACACCTTGCTGAGCAAGCGGATTGCTACCTGTTACTCGATGTGAATAATATTTATGTCAGTGCCTTTAACCATGGATTCGATCCATTGGATTATCTTGCTGGGATCCCAGGTAATCGCGTGAAACAAATTCATTTAGCAGGCCATTCTAATAATGGCGATCATATTATTGATACCCATGATGCAACCATTATCGATCCGGTATGGGCGCTTTATGCTAAAACCATTGAGAAGTTTGGCCCTATTTCAACCATGATTGAGCGAGATGATAAAATTCCGCCGTTAAATGAGTTGCTAGAAGAATTATCAATTGCAAAGCAAATCTCCGAAGATATCACTAAAGAATTAAATGCAGCCGGTTAGGAGTAAATTGTGCTCACCCTTAAAGATCTTCAATCAGAATTTCTAGATTATATACTTCATAGCAAAACGACCACCCTTTTACCGCAAATTGCGCCGGATGAACGCTTTAGTGCAACCAAAAGATTAAATGTATATCATAAAGGGTATCGGTTGCGATTGCTTGAAATCCTCAGCCTCGATTTTTCAAAAACACACAGCTTAATGGGCGATGAGCAATTTGAAAAAGCGTTTTTTCAATATCTAGAGCACCACCCTTCTCATCATTTCTCGGTTCGCTATTTTGGCCAACATTTTCAAAGTTTTCTTGAAAATACCTCACCTTTTAAAGATATTCCCGTGTTTGCCGAAATGGCAAAATTCGAGTGGTCGGTTGCCTATACTTTTGATGCAGCCGATGGTCCTATCCTCACCCTCGACGAAATAAAAAGCTTGCCTGCTGAACGTTGGGGTACCATTCGATTTATTCTACATCCGAGTGTCATCAGTCATTATTTTAAATGGGATATCCCGCAAATATGGTTATTGATGGATAACGATGAACCTCCTCGCCCACCTATGAAGCAAGCTTATCCTATTCGCTGGTTATTCTGGCGCAAAGGCTTACGTAATTTATTTCAATCCTGCTCTATTGCGGAAGATAAATTATTTCAATCGCTGGTAAAGGGCGATGATTTCGCCGAAATGTGCGAAAATTTGATTGATTTATTACCGGAAGATGAAATTCCACAAATCGTTGCCGGTACGCTGATGAAATGGATTAGTGAAGAAATGATAAGCGAAATTCGGTAAAGTTAAGTACTCCCGTCATTGCGAGGGCGTCTTAGCCCGAAGCAATTCAGGAAAAAAGACTGGATTGCTTTGTCCCCTTCGCTGCGCTCTGGGTCCTCGCAATGACGGATTCCGCCAAAAGAATTAGCACGCAGTTCGTCATTGCTAGGGCGTCTTAGCCCGAAGCAATCTAGTCTTTTCAAGATATTTCTAGATTGCTTCCCCTTCGCTTCGCTCTGGGTCGCAATGACGGAACTCCTAATTTCAAAGTGGAAGTAGTATATAC
>JBIOEB010000148.1:0-2488 GCA_044445585.1 Candidatus Berkiellales bacterium | reverse complement strand
GGGTTATATCATATTACTCACGGTTCTCTTTTTTCTTTTTCAAAGTGTGTTCTGGCTGGCCCGTTTTCCTATGGACGGGCTCGATTGGTCCCTCACAAAAATGACGGGTTGGGTTTCGGCTCAGCTGCCTGACGGATGGTTTCGCGATTTGATGGTTAACGGCCTGCTCGCAGGACTTAGTGGCATACTGGTTTTTATTCCACAGATCATGATCCTCTTCGGGCTCATCACCGTGCTTGAGGATACAGGTTATATGGCCCGCATCAGTTTTCTAACGGACAAGCTCATGCGTAAAGTAGGATTGAATGGCAAATCTGTGATGCCGATGATCAGTGGCTTCGCCTGCGCCGTTCCCGCCATCATGAGCAGCCGGAATATCGAAAACAAAAAAGAAAGGCTGCTCACCATCTTAGTAACGCCGCTGATGAGTTGCAGTGCCAGGCTGCCCGTCTATACCATGCTTATTGCACTCACCGTTCCCAATAAGGATGTCTGGGGATTTTTTAACATGCAGGGTCTTGTGATGATGGGTTTATACCTGATGGGAGTAGTCGCCGCGCTTATTGTTTCCTACGTAGCAAAAAGATTTATTCATTCAAAAGAAAAAAGCTTTTTTATACTTGAGCTTCCTACCTACCGGGCACCACGATGGAATAATGTAGCCATCACCATGGTAAGTAAAGCAAAAATATTTGTCCGTGACGCTGGTAAGGTCATCATCGTAATAAGTATGATACTGTGGGGACTGAGCAGTTATGGTCCAAAAGGTCGCATGATTACTGTTAATGAAAAATATGCCAATGCACCCGCTTCAGAAATGAAAGCAAAAAATGCGGAGCATCTGGAAAATTCATATGCCGGAATTTTAGGTAGAGGAATCGAACCGGTTATTAAGCCGCTTGGATATGATTGGAAGATTGGTATCGCACTGATCACTTCCTTTGCAGCCAGAGAAGTTTTTATCGGCACAATGGCAACATTATATAGCGTGGAAGGTGGTAAGAATGCGAATCCCCAAACACTTCGTGAAAGAATGGCGTCTGCGAAAAGACAAGATGGAACCAAAGTATATACCCTTGCGACGGCCGTCTCCCTGATGATTTTTTACGCTTTCGCCATGCAATGCATGAGTACCCTCGCAGTCGTAAAACGTGAAACACGTGGATGGAAATGGCCCATCATACAATTAGTTTACATGACAGGACTTGCTTATGTGGCGAGTTTGATTGCATATCAGCTTTTGAAATAAGAAGCAAGTGTGAGAGTGTGAGAGTGTGAGAGGGTGAGAGGGTGAGGGCATGAGAGTATATTTCATTTTCTCACACTCTCACCCTCTCACACTCTCACACTTGTTAAAAGTTTATTCCGACCTCAAGCTCTTGACTGGATTCGCCATTGCAGCACGGATTGTCTGCACACTTAAAGTGATTAAGGCAATTACAATCATGCCGAGTCCGCTTAGAGCGAAGACCCACCAGCTGATCTCTGTTTTGAATGCAAAATCATCAAGCCATTTATGTAATGCCCACCACGCTAAAGGCATTGCTACAAGAAAGGCAATGGCAACCAGCTTAATAAAATCCTTTGATAAAATGGAAACAATCTGGGTTACAGAAGCGCCCAGCACTTTGCGAACGCCGATTTCTTTTACCCTTTTGTTGGTAGTATAAATTACTAATCCCAACAATCCAAGGCAGCTTATGAAGACAGTCAGCCCGGTTGCCCATTTCAAAAGACTGGAAATATTTTGCTGATCGCCATAAGCCTTGGCAATACTTTCGTCAAAAAATGCGTAATCGAAATTTTCCTGAGGATAGGTTTTGCTAAAATCATCTTTAATTTTCGCAATAACTCCCTTCCAATTACTTTCTTTACCGATTACTGTTGCACCTGCAGAAGCAAAATCTTTAGGATTTTGAGGTTTCAATGCAACAATGATTTCGCGGCAATTATCAGTATTCTGGCAAAAAGCCATCGGTGCAATTTTGTAACTCAAAGGATGTGCATGAAAATCTTTCATAACGCCCACAACAGGAACCATCTTATCGTCAAACTTAACCATTTTGCCAATTACATCCCTTGGATTTTGAAAACCTAAAAAATGCAAACAATTTTCGTTTATCAGGATTTCTTTTGTAGTGTCTGAAGGTTGCAAATATCTCCCCGCAAGTAGTTGGATTTGAAAAAGCTTTAAATAGTTTGTATCACCGGCTTTTAACTCTACCACTGTTTGAATATCTTTTTTCCCGTTTTGATATTTTAATATTGTCGTCCACCATCCCCATGATGAAGGCACATCATTTCCCAAACTGCTGAGATTAATTCCGGGAATTTTCTTTAATTCATTCAGCAAAAAATATCTCTTTGAAACAGATGTATCAGCGTAAGGCGTATTAAAACTGATGATTGCTTCCTTGCTAAATCCCAAATCTTTGTCCAGCATAAACCGGATTTGTTTGGCAACCAGAAATGTTCCCATAATAAAGGC
>JBIOEB010000147.1:0-2491 GCA_044445585.1 Candidatus Berkiellales bacterium | reverse complement strand
GGACCTCTTTGCCAACTGATCAACTGCCTTCTTTTCTTATCCTTCTCTTTCTTATCCTTCTCTTTCTTATCCTTCTCTTTCTTATCCTTCTCTTTCTTATCCTTCTCTTTCTTATCCTTCCCGCTTCTCTTTCTTATCCTTCTCTTTCCTATCCTTCTCTTTCTTATCGTCCCCATCCTTCTCTTTCTACAGTGACGTACGTTTTCGAACAATTCAAATTCCTATTCCTATCCTTCTTTTCTTATCCTTCTTTTTGAATGGTCAAAAAGCAAAAATGAAATTTAACATTCGAAGACAAGAAAGAGAAGCATTTCAGGCTAGGCAAACTCCCCCAACGCCTTCGCAAACTGCTCAATAGCCCACTTAAGCTCTTCTTCTTTAATAATTAAAGGTGGGGCAAATCGGATCACGGTTTGATGGGTATCCTTTGAAAGCACACCGTGTTTGATCATCGTTTCACATATCTGACGCGCAGTGGCAAATTTTACATCGATTTCAACACCGGCCCATAATCCTTTTCCTCGCACTTCTTTAATCAGAGGGCTTTTAATATCTCTTAATCCTTGTAATAATTTTTCACCAAGCACGGCACTATTTTCAACTAATTTTTCTTGCTCTAATAACGTTAACACTTCAAATGCCATACGAGTGGCCAAGGGGTTGCCACCAAAAGTAGAGCCATGGCTACCCGGCGTAAACACATTCATTAAATCTTTTCTGCCTAAAAAGGCCGACGTCGGCAAAATGCCGCCACCTAAACCTTTACCTAAAATTAATCCATCGGGTTGGATCCCTTCGTGCTGAAAAGCAAATAATTTACCGGTTCGGCCAAGACCCGATTGCACTTCATCGACAATCAACAAAACATTATTCTCTTGGCAAATTTGGTGACATTTTTTTAACCAACCCTTAGGCGGCACATGGATCCCCGATTCCCCTTGAATAGGTTCAATTAAAAAGGCACAGGTATTGGGCGTGATTGCTTGTAGTAGAGCATCGCTCTCACCAAAGGGGATCTCCACAAAACCGGGAGTTAACGGACCAAAATCGCGTTTGTATTCCGGCTCGGAGGAAAAACTAATAATGGTAATCGTTCGCCCGTGAAAATTATTTTTGGCAACGATAATTTCTGCTTTATCTTGCGGGATTTTTTTAATTTCATAACCCCAACGTCTTGCTGCTTTAATCGCTGTTTCAACTGCTTCGGCACCTGAATTCATTGGTAACACCGAATGCATGCCGGTTAGCGCACAAAGTTTTTCAGCATAGGGCAACAACCTATCGGTATAAAAAGCTCGAGAAGTCAAACACAATTGCTGCGATTGTGAGCTTAACACTTCAACTAAGCGCGGATGACAATGACCAAAGCTTACCGCGGAGTATGCAGTTAACATATCTAAATAGCGCTTGCCTTCAATATCCCATACCCAAACACCTTCGCCTTTAGTTAACACTACGGGTAATGGCTCGTAATTATGTGCACAATATTGTTTTTCTTGTTGGATCCATTCTTGGGTTTTATTAGTCATGGCTCACTAAACTCTCAATTAATTTTTGGATTACCTTGGCGGTTTTATGATCACTATCCTGAGTTGGATTATGTTCGGCTATTTCTAGGGCTTTAAATTGAGATATTTTGCGAAGCTTGGTGAGTGAAGGGTAAATTTCGTTGGGTTGGATCCCATCTGGCGCAGGTGTTCCAACACCTGGCACTTGGATAGGATCAAATGCGTCTAGATCAATACTGACACCAAAACCTTTAGTACCATTGGTGACGATATTCAATGCGTCGTTAAATATTGCAGAAAAACCACGTTGTTTCACTTCGGTCATAAAATAAATTTTGACATTTAATTTTGCTAAAAGCGCTGCTTCACCTTCTTCAAAACTGCGCACGCCTATTAAAACCACATGACGAGGATTTAATTTAGCCCCAACGCTACCAACATTTATTAATGTAGGCTCGCCATATCCCATTAATGCTGCTAATGGCATACCATGGATCGCTTGTGAAGGTGTCGTTTGTGGCGTATGAGAATCCATATGCGCATCAATCCAAATTAAACCAAATTCCTGCTCGGCGTTTAAGGCATTCACCACACCACTCCAAGTGCCAATGGCAATGGCATGATCGCCACCAATCACCAGGGGGCAATGTTGATCTAATAAAGAAGTTTTAACCACTTCACTTAAATGCTGGGCAAAAAAGGCTACTTCCTCTACCCTTTGAGCGTAACTGAGTTTTTTTCCGGCGGAATAAGCGGTGGCGGGATTGACTTGATGCGCCCATGTTGTCATTTTGCCTAAAGGTTCGAGCGCGTTAAACAAACCATAATCATTTAAAGCTTGAATGCCCCATTCTGCTTCGTGCAGCTGTGCGCCCCATCCTAATGGGGCCGCAATTAGTTCTATATCGATTGGTTGGCCTTTCATATATGCTTCCTGGTTATGTATTAATTATACACTCGGGACGGCACAGAGGCCGTCCCCT
>JBIOEB010000146.1:0-2581 GCA_044445585.1 Candidatus Berkiellales bacterium | reverse complement strand
TATATACCCATTACACTTCAAGATGCGAAGCATCGAAGAAGTGTTACTTTGCGCGATGGGGGTTTCCAAAGGGGGAGAATCGCGATTCTCCCCCTTTGGTGCAAGCGCGGATTCACTCCGCGCGCAGCATACAAACAAGATATACCGCTCGCACCCATACTAAAAAATCGCATCTACAATGGCGAGCGGTATATAACCACCGGCAACCCCAGCAATTGTTTCTCAAATGCCAAGGCCGTTTTAATAATAAAATTGAGATCATGATATTGCGGTTGCCAATTCAGATCTTGTTGGATCTGCGTACTATCTGCCACCACTCGCGACACATCTCCTTCGCGGCGTGGAGCAATGTAAGTGTTAATTTCTGATTGGCAAATATTCTTCACAGCATCAATCACTTCTTTCACACTAAACCCATTACCATAACCGCAATTAAAAATTTTAGATCCGCCACCTTCATTTAAATAGGATAATGCTTTCACATGCGCACTCGCCACATCACTCACATGAATAAAATCCCGAATGCAAGTGCCATCTGGGGTCGGATAATCATTTCCAAAGATGGGCATCGATTTTTGTAAACCACAAGCATTTTGCAACGCAATTTTGATCAAATGTGGGCTATGCGAATCACGTTGCCCAATTAAACCACTGGGATCGGCGCCGGCCACATTAAAGTAGCGTAAAATGACATAACGTAAAGCGCTGGTATTGGCAACATCTTTGATGATTTGCTCGGCCATCAATTTGGAATGGCCATAAGCATGTAAAGGTAAAGTGGTGGAGCTCTCTTTGATATTGTGGGTCGTGTTGCCACCATAAACGGCCGCGGTAGAAGAAAATATAAAGTGGTTTACCTGATTTTGCAGACAAGCTTGCAACAGCTTAAGGGTGCCTAACACATTGGTTTCATAATATTTAAGAGGATCTTGAATGGATTCTGGAATAACGGTTTTGGCTGCAAAATGCATCACTGTTTGAATTTTTTGAGTTTTTAAAATATTTGACACCAAGGGGAAATCCAGAATATCTCCTTGGATCAATTTGGCATCGATGACATTTTCTGAAAAACCAGTTGAGAGATTATCCAACACAACCACATCGGTTGCTTTCGCATCAACAAGGGCTTTGAGAACATGACTCCCAACGTAACCGGCTCCCCCTGTGATCAAAATTTTATTTGACATTATTTCCTCTTTTCGATGGGGATGTAATCGCGAATGGGTAATCCAGTATAAAGCTGCCTGGGTCGGTTGATGCTTTGATCGGGCGAGCTGATCATTTCATTCCAATGGGCTATCCACCCGACCGTGCGTGCCAGGGCAAAAATGACCGTAAACATATTGGTCGGGATCCCAATCGCACGTAAAATGATCCCAGAATAAAAATCCACATTAGGATATAATTTCTTTTCGATAAAATAGCTGTCTTTAAGAGCGATTTCTTCAAGTCGCAAAGCGATAGCAAATAAAGGATCATCATGTGCGCCTAATTCATCGAGCACTTCTTTGCAAGTTTGACGCAGCACCGTTGCGCGCGGATCAAAGTTTTTATATACCCGGTGACCAAATCCCATTAATCTAAAAGAATCATTTTTATCTTTAGCCTTATTAATGTATTTAGGAATATTAGATACATCGCCAATTTCATGCAGCATATTCAGCACAGCCTCATTTGCGCCACCATGCGCTGGCCCCCACAGAGCTGCAATGCCAGCAGCAATGCAGGCAAAGGGATTAGCGCCGGAAGATCCTGCAAGGCGCACGGTAGAAGTCGAAGCATTTTGTTCATGATCAGCATGTAAAATAAAAATCCGATCCATAGCTTTCACTAAAATGGGATTGGGTGTCATTTCTTCACTTGGAACCGAAAACATCATATGCAGAAAATTCTCGGCGTAACCCATTCGATTCAATGGATGCACAAAAGGATGACCAATCGAATACTTGTAGCACATTGCGGCCAGTGTTGGCATTTTTGCGATAAGGCGAAGCGCGGCCACCTCGCGATGCGATTCATTTTTAATATCAAGCGAGTCGTGATAAAACGCTGACAAAGCACCTACCACACCACACATTATCGCCATCGGGTGCGCATCGCGTCTAAACCCGTTGTAAAATTTAGTAAGTTGTTCATGAACCAACGTGTGATTATAAATATTTTTAAAAAAAAGATCTTTTTGTGGTTTTGTTGGGAGTTCACCAAATAATAACAAATAACACACTTCGGGGAAGTCTGAAAATTCTGCTAATTGTTCGATCGGATAGCCACGATGCAATAAAAGCCCTTTGTTCCCGTCAATAAAAGTAATTTTTGATTCACAAGAAGCAGTGGCTCTAAATCCTGGATCAAAAGTAAACATATCGACTTTGGTAAGCGGCGTGATATCAAGCACATCAGGTCCAATGGTTCCTTCTAAGATAGGAAGTTCCAACTCTTCTTTACCAGGGATGTTGAGTTTGGCAACTTTAGTAACCATGGAAGCTCCTTTTAGTTGATATTCTGAAAATGAAAGCGGCTAACTATGGAAAGTATATACCTAATATACTTCAAGATGCGAAGCATCCTTATCTAGTGCTCG
>JBIOEB010000145.1:0-2593 GCA_044445585.1 Candidatus Berkiellales bacterium | reverse complement strand
CACCCTACGCTTTAAATGCGAGCGGTATATACGAAGACGTTATTTAATAAGGTGACAACATGTTATTTAATCCTATCGATAATCGCTGGTTATACAATATCGCAGACACCTCATTCAGAATGATGAAACCCTTGTCTGATTACTATTTAACCACTTCTAAGCAAATCAACCGCGTAGCAGATTTGTTAAGTTTACCAGGTAAAATGCCATTCTCACCCTTTGAAGAAAGGCCTGAAATTTTTAATCAATACCGTTATCTTTTAAGAAAATCTGCCGCAACGTTATATGTTGCTCATATGCTCACCGATACTTATCACAAACCGGAATTTGGTATTGAAGAAGTGAAAATAGGTGATACTTATCATGAAGTGACAGAAAAAATAATAATGAAAAAAAGTTTTTGTAATTTAATTAATTTTAGTAAATCAGAACATATTAAACCCATGCCTAAAATCTTATTGGTGGCCCCGATGTCGGGTCATTATGCCACTTTATTACGCGGCACTGTCACCGATCTTCTCCCCCATTATGATGTTTATATCACAGACTGGAAAAGTGCGAGAAATGTGCCGCTTTCTGAAGGTTCATTTGATCTCGACGAATTTGCGCAATACATGATTACGTTTATGCATAAACTTGGACCCGATCTGCATGTGATGGCGGTTTGTCAATCCACCGTACCAACACTGGTTGCTTTATCGTTAATGTCGGCTGATCAAGATCCCAAATTACCCAAAACAGCCATTTTATTAGGCGGCCCGATCGATACCGATCAAGCCCCAACAACCGTAAACGAACTGGCAACGTCAAGAGGAGATGATTGGTTTAAACAAAATGTAATTTCGATTGTTCCCAGTCGTCACAAAGGTTACATGCGCTTAGTTTATCCTGGTTTTATGCAACTTTCTGGTTTCATGAGCATGAATTTGCAGCGCCATATTCAATCACTCCAAAAAGCCATTGAAGATTTTGCGACAGACAATGTACATGATGCTCTCAAAATTGTGAATTTTTATGCAGAATATTTTGCCACCATGGATTTAACTGCCGAATTTTATATGCAAACCATTAATACCGTTTTTCAACAAAAATTATTGACCAAAGGGCGCTTTAAAACCAGAGGACGCTACGCAAATCTTCAAGATATTAAACAAACTGCTATTTTAGCTATTGAAGGTGAAAAAGACGACATTACGGGTGTTGGCCAAACCAAATCAGTTTTGTCGCTTTGCAAGGATCTTCCTGATTCGATGAAAAAATATTTTTTAGCAGAAAACGTAGGACACTACGGTTTGTTTAATGGCAGTAAATTTCGTAAAGTTATTGTACCAGAAATTTTAAAATTTACGCAGGCACAAAAAATCCATTAAGGTTGAATAAAAAATGGCTAATAAAGAAATTGATATCGACACGCTTGAAAAAGAGTTTTTAACCAAATGCGAAGCTTTACCAAAAATTAAAGTGGCGGTAGTTTATCCAACCAGTGAAGATTCTCTCAAAGGCGCTATTGACGCTGCTCAACTGGGATTAATTGAACCGCTGCTGATTGGCCCAAAAAAGGTTCTTAATAATATTGCGAGTAAAGGTGATATTGATATTTCGCCTTATGAAATAAAGAACACAGATAATAGTCATCATGCCGTGCAAGAAGCTATTTCCATGATTCATGACGGCCAAGCTGATGCCATTATGAAAGGCAATCTTCATACCGATGAATTAATGAAAGAAGTCATTAATAAAGCATCAGGATTAAGAAGCGAGCGACGCATCAGTCATGTTTTTGTTTTTGCCACCGAAAAATATCACAAACCCTTTATTATCACTGATGCAGCCATCAATATTAATCCTGATCTGATCACTAAAAGAGATATTGTTCAAAATGCGGTTGATTTGGTTCATCTTTTGAAAAAAAATGGAGATCCTAAAGTGGCCATTTTGTCGGCAGTTGAAACCATTAACCCCAATATTCCTTCCACCATTGATGCAGCGTGTTTATGTAAAATGGCCGATCGCGGCCAAATCACTGGCGCTATCGTCGATGGCCCATTTGCCTTTGATAATGTGATTAGCTTAACCGCTGCAGAAACGAAAAAAATTAAATCTCCTGTGGTAGGAGATGCAGATATCTTTTTAGTGCCCAATCTCGAAGCCGGAAATATGTTTGCCAAACAATTAATGTATTTTACCAATACCCTCTCGGCCGGGATGATTTTAGGAGCTAAGGTGCCAATTATTTTAACCAGTCGCGCTGACGGGGTTCGTTCACGTATTGGATCGTGTGCGCTTGCGGTGATGATGGTAGCAGCAGCTAAGAGGCCGTCAGATAATGTTGGATAATTTGCAGAAAGGAGCTGTTTTCCCGTAATCCTGCATCAAGTGCGGGACAGTTTTAGCGAGAGAGCGTGTCTTCTTGGGATCCCGTGCGAGAAAGCCTGTCTCCCCGGAATCTAGCGACACTTAGCGAGTTTACGAGCGTTAGTGTCGCTTAATATCCGGGGTCCAGAAATAATAAAATCATGATATAATTTCTTCATATAAATCAAGCCAATGAAGGTCTGGATCCCGGACATCAAGTCACGCTAAGCTCACAAGT
>JBIOEB010000144.1:0-2724 GCA_044445585.1 Candidatus Berkiellales bacterium | reverse complement strand
TGGGGCAGGGTTGCCAGGGATCCCATTAAGTATTTTGTGTCAAGATAAGCAATTTTATTTGTTAGATAGTAGCCAAAAAAAACAACAGTTTGTTGCTTTGGCAATTAAATCTTTAAGATTAATGAATGCTACGGGTGTTCTTTCGTCGGCTCAAACATACCAACCCGAGCAAAAATTTAGTACTATTCTCACACGTGCCTTCGCTCCTTTAACTCAAATGATAACGATGACAAAGCATTTGTTAGATGAAGATGGCCGTTTTTTGGCGATGATGGGGAAGTCACCAGAAAATTTAACTTTACCCACGGGTTTTTCTCTTGAAAAGGTAGTTGTGTTAAAGGTTCCACAGGAAAATGCTGCGCGGCATTTAGCTATCATTAGGTCAAAATAATGCTTAAAGTATGCTGGGCATAGATGCGATTTTTTTAGTATTCGTTCGAAAGGAAGATAATTAATGAGCACCCAAATTTTAGCGTTTGCTAATCAAAAAGGCGGCGTTGGCAAGACCACTTGCTGTGTTAACTTAGCTGCTTCACTTGCCTTGTCTTCCAAACGCGTCTTGCTGTGTGATCTCGATCCACAAGGCAATGCTACCATGGCCAGTGGCGTTAATAAAAATGCGCTTTCGCATTCAATGAATGATTTATTACAAGAAAAAACCACCATTCATGAGGCAATTATCAAAAAAACCCCGGCAGGTTATGATTTATTGCCAGCCAATAGCGATTTAACCGCTGCAGAAGTGATTTTAGTCAAAAAACAAGCGCCCCCTTTGTTGCTTGCCAAAATATTAGCAGCAGTAAAAGATAATTATGATTATATTTTTTTAGACTGTCCGCCTTCTTTGAACATGCTAACGGTAAATGCACTCGTGGCTGCCGATGCTGTGATGATTGCGATGCAGTGCGAATATTTTGCTCTTGAAGGATTGAGTGATCTGGTTAACACAATCAGGCAATTACAATCCACTTTGAATCCTCGTTTGCAAATCGCAGGCATTATTCGCACGATGTACGATGTCCGTAATCGTTTAGCAACAGAAGTTTCAAGTCAGCTTATCTCGCACTTTGGAAATAAAGTATTTCAAACGGTGATCCCCCGAAATGTACGTTTAGCAGAAGCACCAAGTTATGGATTGCCGATCCTCATCTACGACAAAAGCTCTAAAGGCTCTGAGGCTTATTTAGCTCTTACCAAGGAATGGTTGCGTCGTGAAAAAGTTTTAGCAAAAAAAGAAAAACCCTCTCATAAAGAGGAAATGATGGTAAAATGAAATTATTTTATATACTCTTCCCACTTTACTTTTATGCTTTGTTGCCTGCGCTCGCTCACCCCAGTCGTGTACCAAAGCGTACACTCCTGGGGCTTCGTTCGCTTGGCGCCTCGCCTAAAAGCAAAGTGGTTTGAGTATACACGTGGAAAGAGATCAGAAGGTATTAAATGGGATGCGGTGATGACCATTAAAAAACGCGGCTTAGGTAAAGGTTTAAATGAGCTTTTAGCAGTTACTTTCGATGCAACGCTATCTGAGCAAGCAAAAAATAAATCTACTGCTTTAGGTTTTATTGAGGATAATAGCTCACAACAAACCTTAACCTATTTGCCCATTGAGAAATTAATCAGTGGCCCTTTCCAGCCGCGTCAGCATATTCGCCACGAAGGGTTAGAGCAATTAGCCGAATCTATTCGTGCACAAGGCGTGTTGCAGCCTATTGTGGTGCGTCATGTAGGTGATCATTACGAAATTGTTGCCGGAGAAAGGCGGTGGCGTGCTGCACAACTTGCCGGTTTGACGACTGTTCCAACTATCGTTCGACAAGTACCCGATGAAGCAGCCATGGCAATGGCATTGATCGAAAACATTCAACGTGAAGATCTTAACCCCGTAGAAGAAGCATTAGCGCTTAAACGATTATCAGAAGATTTACAACTTACCCATTTACAAGTAGCAGAAGCAGTGGGTAAATCCCGCACCAGCGTTACCAATTTATTGCGGTTGTTAACACTCAACCCCGATGTTCAAACCCTTCTTGAAGAAGAGCAATTAGAAATGGGGCATGCCAGAGCTCTTCTTGGATTAAAGGGAACCCTACAAAGCCAAGTAGCCCAAACCATCCTCAAGCGTGGATTGTCGGTGAGAGAAGCCGAGCGATTAGTGGCAAAATTGCGAGGGGAATCCGTTGCTCCCCGTTCTGCGACGACAGCCCCCGATCCTAACATAAGTCGATTGGAAGAAGATTTGGCCGAGAAATTAGGCGCACAAGTCATGATTCGTCATGGTCGACAAGGTCGAGGTATGGTGGTCATCCATTATCACAGCGTGGATGAACTAGAAGGCATTCTAGCGCATTTTAAATAAATTCTGTAGGTTGCCGCATATGACTAATGAAAAGTACATTATTTTTACCCAGAATGCCGGGGTAAAATTTCAACCAATAGAAACAATTAACGCTTTTAAAAGATTGGGAGTTAGCAAAAATAAATTAATTTTTAGATTTTTTGAGTTGAAAGATATCATCCAGAGGTATTGTTTAGGCGCATTTAGCACCGATACGTTTAGGCGAAAAATAAAAAAGCTCTTTCCAGAAGAGTCAAAAGATTGGACAGACAAACAATTCGATGACGCTTGGAACAGGATGTTTGAATTCGACAAAAAAAGCCATGTTTTTTTTGAACAAATTGCCAAGCTAAGTAAATTAGGGTTGCATATTTATTATGTCACAC
>JBIOEB010000143.1:0-2965 GCA_044445585.1 Candidatus Berkiellales bacterium | reverse complement strand
GGCTAAACGTTGTAATCCATTGATATTTCTTTCAATTTCCTTTAAAAGTTCGCTGCGAAATTCAGTTCTTTCGATCAGATTGTAAAGCTCAATGATCCCGGCGGCACAATCCCGGGTATCCCAGGCACTATTTAGACTGTTAAACCGAAAACTAACTAACTCAAAAAGATGCTCCGTGCGGAGAAAAATGCGTATTCTCTCGTTCAGTGGATGTTCAAAAGTAAGATATTGTTGCTGTACCAAAGCTCAAGCCCTTAGGGATGATTTCTAAAATAAATTACTATACCAAAGACTAAGGCTTAAGGACTAGTCTATTATGAAAGTTTAATATCTGACTCTTCAGTTCGGAAATGGAGCCGCTATTTGAAATCACGGTATCAGCGATTTTTAGACGACTTTCTCGTGAGGCTTGAGCCTGGATCATTTTAGAAAGGAGGGGATAATTGGGATCACGTGCTTGGGCACGAGAAATTTGTTGTTCTTCGGTAGCGTCAACGACCAATACATGATCAATCCATGGTCGATAGCGTTCAAAATGTTCGGTAAGTAAAGGGATCACCACAATACAGTAGGGATAATTAATTTTTGCAATTTCTTCTTGGATCAATTGATCAATAGCAGGATGTAATAATGCTTCGAGCCATTTCTTTTCGTCGGGGTTTTCGAAAATAATATTGCGTAACGCGGCGCGATTTAATTCTCCATTTAACAAAATGGATTGGCCAAAATGTTGCACAATTTTACTTAACAGTGAATTTGATGGTAAAACGACTTCGCGTGCAAGCAGATCGGTATCGATAATCGGAACGCCTAATTGGGCAAAATAATTTGTGGCGGTGGTTTTGCCGCAGCCTATCCCACCAGTTAGCGCAACTATATATACCCTGCCCACTTTGTTTTTATCCTTTGTTTCCATTGCACTCTACAAATGCATTAGATTTAAATACAAAGCATTCATTTTAGCACCATAGAGTAGAGATAACCATCCTGCTAGCGCTAAGAACGGGCCAAAAGGAATGGGTTGTGAAAAAGTCTTTTGACGACGAAGGATCAAGGTGATCCCATAAAGCGATCCGGCGGCTGAAGAGAGAAAAATAATTCCTGGCAAAGCTTGCCAGCCTAAGCAAGCACCTAACATGGCGAGTAATTTAAAATCACCATAGCCTAAACCTTCGCGTTTAAAGATTAATTTGAAGATCCAGAAAACACTCCAAAGAAATAGGTAACCGGCCATGGCGCCTATTACTCCGCTGGTGAGATCAGTAAAAATATTAAAAATGTTTAAGCCAAGGCCTAACCACAGTGCAGGTAAAGTAATAACATCGGGCACGATTTGATGATCAATATCGATGAGGGTGATCGCGATTAAGATTGCCGTTAATATTAAGGCTGGCAAAGTGGTAAACGTCAACTCAAAATGCAAGGCAGTAATAATAAAGAGTAACACCGTTAATAAGACTACAAGCCATTTTTTTTGCTTACCGGGTTGGAATATTACTCTAGAATCTTCAAGCATCTCATTGGCTTGAATTTGCCATTCCCGGTGTAATTGCTGTGGGAGTTTCGTAATAATGATATTTAACAGCAACCCCATTAAAATGGCAAAGAGTCCGACTGCACTTAAAATTAACACATGATGATCCATTCGAATCCTTAAAAGATTGAACCAATTTGAAAAATGGGTAAATACATTGCAATGACCAAAGCGCCAATCACAACACCAATACAACTCATTAACAGCGGTTCGAGCAAACGGTTTAAATTATCGATGGCAATATCAGTTTCTTCTTCATAAAGATCGGCGACATACGATAACATTTTGTCTAAGGAGCCGGACTCTTCACCAATCGCCACCATTTGCACCAATTGGCTGGGGAAAATACCAGTTAATCGCATTGCGGTATGCATCATGGTGCCTTTTGTGATTTCCTGACGAAGATGTTGTACTGCTTTACTATAAACCATATTTCCCATCACGCCTTTAACCGTTTCAAGTGCTTCTAACAGCGGAATACCTGCGGCATAAAGCGTTGCCGTCGTTCGGGCAAAACGTGCCAGAGACAATTTAATTAAAATTTCGCCAACAATAGGGAGTTTTAAACGAAAATGATCCAAGTGCCATTGCACTTTTAAGTTACGTTTGGCGAAATAGCGCAAAGTAGAAGTAAGGCTAAGAATTAAAAATAAAATCCAAACCCAACACTGTTGGATCATTTTTGCAAATTGGAGCACGCAACGCGTCATCGTCGGTAATTCTGCTCCTAGGCTATTAAATAATTGTTCAAATTGTGGAATTGCAAAAATTAATAAAATTGCCATTGCAATCATGGTAACGATAAGGATCGTAGCAGGGTAAAATAAAGCCTTTTTGACCTTTTGTTTAATAAGTTGATTTTTTTCATGATAGGTAGCGATCCGCTGCAGCATGATGTCGAGCGTGCCAGAGATTTCTCCTGCAGCGACTAGCTGACAGTAAAGCGATGAAAATATTTTTGGAAATTGCTGTAGTACACTTGCAAAAGTGAGACCGGTTTCAATACCGTTTTGGATTGCACGCATTAAATGCTTTACGGTTTTATTTTCGGCACTGTTGACGATGATTTCACAGGACTGTAACAAAGGAATACCAGCACCTAATAAGGTGGAAAGTTGACGGATTAAAACGCTAATGTCTCGAGGAGGAATTCGTCTTTTTAAGAACATTGTCGTACAAATGTTGATAATGGTTTTTTATTTTATGCTGAAATGCTGTGAGTTAAAAGTGGTTAGTTGTTTTTTGATGTTTTCGCATCTTCAAGAACGTAGGGTGTGCACGCTTCGCTTTGCACACCCTGCGTTCTTTTTGGTGTGCACGCTGCGCTTTGCACACCCTACGTTCTTTTTGGTGTGCACGCTGCGCTTTGCACACCCTACGTTCTTTTTGGTGTGCACGCTGCGCTTTGCACACCCTACGTTCTTTTTGGTG
>JBIOEB010000142.1:0-2983 GCA_044445585.1 Candidatus Berkiellales bacterium | reverse complement strand
CTATTTACTTGAAATGTTTCACCATTTGCTTTTAATTTAAATGTCACAGCAAATCGGTTTAATTCGCAATCCCAAGTCGCATCACCTACCACTTCTAATTGTTGCGGATCGTATAAAATAAACTGATCACAAGGCACCGAAACAGCATCTGTTATCCCGGGCGCTATGTCTGGAACCAAAGGCACATCATCAGTCTTAGGCAATTCAACTTGCCACCACTTTGTTTCTTTAAAAAAATCATCTTGCAAACGATAGCTCAATGTATCTCGCACAGCGCCTTGCAATAAAATGAGTGGTGTTTTTAACTCTTTAACCGCTAATTGTAATCCTTGCAAAATACGTTGATAGCGCGCTGCTAGTTGATAGTCTCCTTCAATCTCGCGTGTTGCCAGATGAACATCATAAGAAAGCACCGGCACACCCACCCCATTTGCACCAGCCATTTTGAAGTTAACCAAAATAGGTACACTGTGCGAATAAGCGAGCTCTGGATCTGCTGCTATTTCTGCTTCCGTTGGAATGAGTGGGTGAACGCGTTGCATATCTTCCCGCCTCGTTATTGGCTATGTTTTAATCAACTTATTAATTAGATTCAGGTTGATTTTGAGAGCAAATCATACAGTAGTTTCATTATAGAAACCTTAAGCGCGAATTGATCATTAATTATCCGACCTAAGAGAGGTGACCTCAAGAACTATACATCAGGATGAAAATCAAGGCCCGGCAAATGTGCACTAAAAGGTTGCATGGCTTCGTTTAATTGCGCGAGGGGTGTTTTAATGCCTGCTTCAAGGGGTGAATGAGTAAAGAGAGTCGAAGAAATAGTGTCTGGTTTCATTAATGGATGTTTACTCATGTTTTCTAAAAATGCTTTTACCTCTTCTGCTTTTGGATGATAGGCAGGATCTTTCGCTAATTCGCGAACAGCGGCAATTAAATCTGTATGAATAGCATGAAAAAGTAAATACTTATAGTCGTGGTCTTTATAAAGATCATGTAAATGATCAAATGCTTGATAGAGTTCTGATAATCCCTGATCCCGTCTAAAAAATCTTGCCTCTTTGAATGTGACACCCTCCATTTTTGCACCGGTAAAATCCGTGCTGATTAAGCTGACTTTTTCAAATTGTCCTCCTGTCAGGTCAGTTTCAAGAAAATTTCCATTGTCCAGAACAGAGTCTCTAAATACAACACCAGCACAATTTCTTCTTGCCAAATAAACTTGAGTTAAATGTGAATTTTCAAATTGCGTGCCAACAAGCGTTACATTAACTGCCATTCTGCTAAAATCACCGTGCACAAACTTGATGCCAGAAAGGTTTAGTTCTGATAATGAAGTCATTTGACTTAGATTAGCATTAATCACTTCTCGTCCTGAAAGATTTAATCCATTCAAAATAGAGATGAAAGTTTCTCTGTTTTCTGCTGTGATCTTGAGTGCTGAAAAATCCAACTTGCCTTCTTTGCAACAATCAAGTAATTGCATCAAACAAGTTAATCTCTCTGCTAAAAATTTACTTCCTTTTATTTGCATTTCAATAAGCGGAGATTGCATTGCAAGCTGCAATGTCTCTTTGTTTAAACTAAAAATATCATCTGTTACAAGCGCATAATTAATGTATGGAAATGCACTTGCCCCTGCTCTCAATGTTGCTGTATCAGGTATAGTACTTTGCACGTGTTGATACAAAAGCGCAAAGTCACTAGGACGAAAATAAGCTTGCAGGAATCTATCAAACATACGCGCATCTCGCATTTTACCTATCGTTCCGTTTAAAAAAACAGAATCACTTAAATAGTGAATAATATCTGCTAGACTAATACGTCCTTCCACCGCAGGAACGCCTTGCATGAAGCCAGGGTAGTTAAAAAGCGGGAGAATGGTAACAGGGATATTTTCGGTTTCAAGTTCTTCAATCGTTGCTTGATGGAGACGTTTTTCGATAGTTTCTTTTGGCATTACCAGGTTGCCTGAAGCATCTAAAAATACCGCTCGAGAAAAAGAATAATAGAGGTTTATCAATGCTTCATATTCTGTAAGAGCATCAGCAGGATAGGAATCGCTTTCCACCGTAGCGTGATAAGAACTCATGACGTTATCAAAATCACGCATTAATTGACTTGCAAACATTGCTGTTCTTAGTTTTATTCTCGTTTCTGCATCAAGCTGTCCTAAATCTAATTCAAGAAAATTTCGTATAAATCTTTTTATTAAATCTGTTTTTGTTTCTATATTCCATGACAAATCATAAACGGCACCTTGTGCTTGCTCAAGCAATCTATCATAAAATTTTAAATTTGAAGCAAAGGTTTCTAATGAAAAAGGGAGGGCAGGATCTTGCGCAACAAAAAATTTTACTCTTGACAAAAATGCGTCACGATGTCTGTCTTCTAATGCTAAACGGAAAAAATTACTGCCTACTAAACTAACCCGACTGATATTGACACCATCAAATGATTTCTCAGCAAAAGCCGCCTGTTCAAAATTAACGACAGATGGTCTGCCTTCTGATCTGAGAGTTGTATATCGAAAATTGCCGCCTGCCGCATTGACATAACAACCATCAGGAATAGAAACACGTTGGACAAGTTCAGGTGATGATGCCACGATCATATTTTGCAAAAATTCTAAAGCACGTTTTGCTTGAGGATAACCCATCTCACCCGCCCAAACAATGGCTCGTTCAAGATGGTCTCTGTTGAGATCCATGATGTGGTCTGTAGTCAACGCATGACAAATAAAGGCACGAAGACGAGGATCCTCTTGCATGCCAAGCGCTTCGATAGCCGCACATAATTCATTATTTTCTTTTGGCCTGAAAAAATATCTCACGAAAGCCATGCTTTCTTCAGGATCACCTTGTCCTACTCGAGGAAGCAAAAATGTTGGCTTAGATAAATAATACGAAATGTTCTGCAATAATAAATCATATTTACTCTCTTTATTCATTTGTAACGCTTGATAATGCAGCGCGCATAAGGT
>JBIOEB010000141.1:0-3080 GCA_044445585.1 Candidatus Berkiellales bacterium | reverse complement strand
TAATTCCCACGCTTCATCATGCTCGCCGATGGCTCGCATGATTTCACGCGCTCTACGCAGCTTCGCTGCGAGAAATTCTTACTCGCGTTTCATTTCCAGAAAAAGGTGAATCTCCGCATTGAAGACTTGGTAGATAAAGACAACATAGAACTATGGCCAGCTCAATCTGACTGGAAGGTGATAAATAATCTTACCAGTTCAAACCAAAGAAGGCTGGTGATCCCAATGCAGGCGCTCAATGTTAATTGAATCCAAGAAAGAGGGGTGAATTGAAATAAATTTGCCAAAAAGGGTAAATAAATAACCGCAAGAAGTGAAATCAATACACATATCAGGATGACGAGAAGTGTTTTATTGATAAAATAATTCCTGCCAAATATAGGGTGCTTACGGGTGCGATGCCAAAAGATCAATAACAGATTTGCGACAATTAAACTAACAAAGGTGAAAGCTTTTGCTTCTCCTTCTTTGAGTATTTGCAATGAAAAATAATAGGTTGTTAAACTTATCAATAAGATCCCAATTCCTTGTATGAACGAATAAATAAGCGTTTCACGATCGATTAAGGGTAGTTCTGTATTTCTCGGTTGGCGTTTCATCAGATCAGGTTCTGGGGGTTCATTTTCAAAGGCAAGAGAGCAAACGGGATCAATAATAAGCTGTAAAAAAGCAATATGCATAGGATAAAATATCCCAGGCAACCCGAATAATATGGGCAATAGCGCCATGCCCGCGATCGGAATATGTACTGAAATAATATAAGAAATAGATTTTTTGATATTGTCAAAAATGTTCCTTCCGAATTGAATAGCTCCAACAATAGAAGCAAAATTATCGTCAACTAATATTAAGGATGAAGCTTCTCGTGCAACGTCGGTACCACGAGTGCCCATTGCAATTCCGACATGTGCCGATTTTAAGGCGGGGGCATCGTTGACACCATCACCGGTCATCCCAACAATATTTCCTTGTTTCTTAATGGCTTGAATGATCCGCAATTTTTGTTCTGGAGTAATACGGGCACAAATCGAAACATTTTGCATGGTTTGTTGCAACTTTGCATCATCCAGGGTATTTAATGTATCGCCAGTGAGGGTATTTTGTGTAGTAAGGCCAGCCCGTTTCGCAATGGTTTTTGCCGTTTCAGGATAATCTCCTGTAATCATGATAATTCTAATACCCGCTTCATGACATTGGGTTACTGCTTCAGGGATCCCTTTTCGTATCGGATCAGTAGACCCAACGATCCCAAGAAAGGTAAAGTTAAATTCTTGTTGGCTTGTTGGCCATTTTTCTCCTTTAAAGGTTGCTTTCGCGACCGCTAACACGCGTAAACCTTCCGTTGCCATTTTTTTTATAGCGAGGGTTATCGTTTGTTTGAGACTATCTTCTAAATGGCATAAATCCATAATAGTTTCAGGTGCCCCTTTCGCTGCCACCACGTATGGGAGTTGTTCGTTTCCTTGCCAGATATGGGTTTTTGCTGGTATTTCAGAAGTACGATCATATTCATGGACTAAACGCCAGTTTGAATGTAAATGTTCGGTTTGAGCAAGAAAATGTTTGCCTAGATCATGAAGCCCTTTTTCCATTGGGTCGAAAGGATTTATTTCACTTGATAGGATGGCATATTCAATCAGAGAATGAAATTCTTCAGGTAATGGATGATGGGATGAAGTTACGTCATAAAATTTGTCATTTGCCCATAGCTGAGTGACAGTCATGCAATTTTCAGTAATGGTTCCTGTTTTATCGACGCATAATATCGAAATGGCACCCAACGTTTCAATAGCAGATATTCTTCTTGTTAGAACATGGTGTTTAGATAAACGCCATGCGCCTAATGCCGGAAATAAAGTTAATGTAACGGGAATTTCTTCAGGTAGTAATGACATCGCTAACGCAATTCCTGCTAATGAAGCCTTTAACCAATCATGTTGTATCAACCCCAAAAGGATCACCAGAAGAAAACTGGTGGTGAGGCCTAGTGCTGCAAAAATCTTGATTAATTTAGCAGTTTGTTTTTGTAAGGGAGAGGTTTCTATTTCTAAGGTTTTTAGCGCAACGCCGATTTGGCCAATTTTTGTTGCACACCCCGTGGCTGTTACTTCAAACATTCCTTGGCCTTGTACAACCATTGTGCCAGAATAAACAAAATCGCCAATTTTTTTATTAACAGGAAATGCTTCACCACTCAGTAAGGATTCATCGACTTGTAAATCGTGAGCAGATAATAGCACTCCATCTGCGGGTATTCTATCGCCTTCGTTAATAAAAACGATATCGCCTAATACTACCTCACGCGCGCTAATACGTCCCCATTCACCGTCTCGATTAACCAGCGCACGGGGGCTGGTGAGATCACGCAATGCTTTTAGCGCATTTTCGGTTTTTCCTTGTTGATAAAGGGTAATAATAATAATCAGGCTGACAAAGGTAGTTAAACTCAAGCCTTCTCGTAAATCACCAAAAATAAGATACACCGTAGTTGCCAGCACCAATAAAAGGAACATCGGTTCCCATATCATCTCCAAGATGATATGGAAAAAGGTCCGATGTTGACTGGTTGGGAGGCTATTGGGGCCATTTTTTTTTAAGCGATAGGCCGCTTCTTTAGAACTTAAACCTCGATTTGGCGATTTTTGATTCATTTAATAAAAGTGGTATCAAAATTCCCAAATGTTTTAATTGCCTTTTCAATTGAAGAACCTGCTTTTTGTAAGTCACTTGGGATCATTACGGGTGTCATTTCAATATTTGCATTTAATGCTTGAAACCAGGGTTCTGCCATCGCAGGTATTTGACTGGGATCTTTCATGTCAACAAAAATCAAACCAGTGCGTTTGCCATCCTCTGCAAGAAAATAAATGGCTTCGGGTTTAAATTCAGTTTGAAAATAATCGATTATTTGGTTAAATTTTCCTTCTTTTAATCCGAAATTTCCATCTTCAGTGGGTACTTGGATTTTAAGCAGCATTCTCATATTAATCTCCTATTCTTTTTATTAAAATGGACAAGAAAAAGTATAGATGAATTAATTGATAAAAAGTCTGTGGTTTGAAGTATATACCGCTCGCAGT
>JBIOEB010000140.1:0-3155 GCA_044445585.1 Candidatus Berkiellales bacterium | reverse complement strand
ATTCATTCCGCGCGCAGCATCCAAACAAGAAGCGTAGCGGGGGGACGGCACACCGCGGCCGTCCCGGATTGATTTTAGTTAAAGATTAAGCGATCATTCTTATTATTAAGAGTAACCATATGGAAATACGACTTTGATTTTTAAATCCCAACATAAACCAAGGTTTCATCAGTTGAAAGTACTTTTTCTTACTGTGTTACTGGGCACCGTGTCTTGTGCGATGGCCAATACGAACGACGAAGGGGCGCATAAAGCACAAATCATCAAACAACTTTTGAGTGTCGTCGAATGGCCGACGGGATCTATCCCAAACGATTCCTTTAACATTTGTACTTTGGGGGAATTTCCAAGTATTAAAAGTATTACCGATCTTAACGGAAACGAGGTTAAACACCGCAAAATAATTGTAAGGCAGTTACATAAAATTTCTGAAGCCCAAAATAATTGCCAATTAATCTATATTTCAACATCTGAAGAAAAAGATACCCAAAAAATTATTAAGGCCTTTGCTCATAAGCCAGTTCTACTTGTAGGTGATATGGAGCATTTTGCAGAAAATGGCGGTTCATTTAACTTCACCCAATTAAATAAAGATTTAGCCCTAACGATAAATTTAAATACCCTGAAAGACGGACATTTAGTAATTGATCTCAAAGCCTATCAACAAATCACTATTTTCCCGGAACTTAAGGAAATCAATAAATAACCCTTTGTCCTCACGATCCTACCCTTTGTCGATTTATTAAACTTTCTGACATAATATATTGAATGCCATACTTGAGTTTTTTTCTTAAGGTTGTTATGTTGGATCGCATGAACCAGAAATTATCGATACATCTACTTCCCTTCTTCCTGCGCAGCGTTTAGCTGCACATCCCCCTATCTAAAATATTTTAATTCCATTTTTCATTAACCTCTCGATGATAGGGGATGGCACCAATGCATCAACAGAAAAATTTTATGACTATTTGGACAATGTGGTTATTAGCTTCCTTTTTTTATGCTTACCAATATGTCCTCCGAGTTCTACCCAATATTATGATGGTAGATATATTTGAAAAATTTCACATCGACGCCAACATCTTTGGGCAATATTCCGGATTTTATTATATAGGCTATGCAGGTATGCATATTCCCGTTGGAATTTTACTTGATAAATATGGCCCTAAAAAAATTCTGCCCTTTTGTATGTTGCTTGCCACGATAGGGTTAGCGCCATTATTATTTTGCGATCATTGGATCTACCCAAGTATCGGACGAATTTTGATTGGCATGGGATCTTCCGCAGCTATTTTAGGGGTATTTAAAATTATCCGGATGGCTTTTAGTGAAGAAAAATTCACACTGATGCTTGGCTTTTCGGTCACGATAGGTTTGATTGGTGCAATTTATGGTGGCCAGCCGGTGAATTATCTTTTTCACACTTTTGGCAGCGATGCGGTGATTAAAATCGTTATTGGCATTGGCATATTGTTAGCAATGGCTACTTTTTGGATCATTCCTAAACAAACCGAAACTCACTCTGATAAAAGTTGGTGGGCAAGTGTCAAAGAAGTATTTACCCATCCGCAAGTCATAGTGATTTGCCTATTAGCAGGTTGTATGGTAGGGCCACTTGAAGGTTTTGCCGATGTCTGGGGCAAAGAATATTTAAAGTCTGTTTATAAATTAAGTGAAAACGCTGCAGCGTCTCTTCCATCGCTTATTTTCTTAGGGATGTGTATTGGATCGCCTATTTTGAGCTGGTTTGTCGCCAAAACTAAAGCGTATTTTGCTACCATCATTGTCAGTGCATTTGTGATGGGAGTCGCCTTTTTATTGCTTTTAAGCGGCCAACTTCCCACGCAAACATTAAGCATTCTTTTTATTACCGTTGGCATATTTTGTGCTTATCAGATATTGGCACTTCACTTAACCAGCACTTATGTTAGTGAACGATTAGTTGGGTTAACCACCGCCTGTGCCAATATGATCATTATGATTTTTGGCTATGTTTTTCATAGCTTAATTGGGAAAATCATGACGGTACAATGGAGCGGAGAAATGCAAAATGGCATTCCTATTTACAATGCTGCAGATTACACGCAAGGATTAATGGTGATCCCGGTTGGGTTAATCATGGCAGGGTTGGGATATATATGGATGGTCATGGCCAAAAAACCTAAAAAGGCGATGGTTCAGAAATCGTCGGGGGTATAAGACATGCAGGCCAAAATGCTGGCGCTATTGAAGCTGATTTACTGCGCCTGCAATAAAATTAAGGAGCGATCGAATCAACCTTTACATAATTGGGCTTTAACGATAGGACAACTGGATCTTCATTTTGAAGGTAGATTAAGTCTTGCGCTAAAATAGCCGTAGCAGTCGCCACGGCAGTGGCCTAGGAATTGAGCCCCACGTAAAGGCGCTTCTTAGCGCCGAAACGTGGGGATGGGATACACAAAAAAATCTCAAGCTGCGGCAGCAGCGCAGGAAATCCTACGCTGCTGCCGCAGCTTGGTGTTGGGGTAGGTGCTCATACCCCACGTTCCGGCCTACTCGCCTAACGGCTCGAGGCCTTCACGCGGGGCTCAATTCCTAGGCCACTACGTGGCTAAAAAATAAATTCCGGGAAAAGATAAATCTTTTCTCAAAATCCCGCATCAAGTACGGAACAGGTCCAACACCACTTTGTTTGCGGAGAAATCAATAGTGACGTCCAGTATAGAAAATCTTGCTTACAGAGCGCTGTAAGGCAGCAGTTTGGAATGGGCAATTGCTTCGACATCAGCTCTTTTGTTTGGCTGTTTTCCCGGAACTTAGTCACTCTTAGTGAACTTGTGAGCTTAGAGTGACTTAATATCCGGGATCCAGATTAAGATCTTACTTACAGAACGCTAAAAGGGTGATTTAGAATGGATTGCATTGATTTTTGTGAGGAACATTCAGGGCTTGTCTGCGGCATTCAAATGGTAGCAGCAAAATTTTTTATAAAAGATCCCACTCAGCTCGAAAAAAGTGAACCTTGGTACTTGGATAGAAGCAAAGAGGGCCCCCTTTTTTTTGAGAGGGACGCCCTGATCAGGGATGAGGAAAAGGTCGAGTACAGGGACGTACGTTCCCGAACAAAAAAAAGGGACCTCTTTGCCAACTGATCAACTGCCTTCTTTTCTTAT
>JBIOEB010000139.1:0-3210 GCA_044445585.1 Candidatus Berkiellales bacterium | reverse complement strand
TCAATGATGCTTCGCTCTTTGTTTGTATGCTGCGCGCGGAATGAATCCGCGCTTGCACCAAAAGGGGGAGAATCGCGATTCTCCCCCGTTGGAAACCCCCATCGCGTAAAGTACACTTCAATGATGCTTCGCATCTTGAAGTGCGTTGGGTATATTATTTCATTAACCATTGATCTAAATTCGCTTTTTCAGCAATGCTTAAAGTATCTTTAAGCGTGATTTCAGCCGTGTCGAGTGTAGGTGTTTGCAAAATAAGCATTAGCTCTTTTAAAACATCTTGTCTAAACAGTGTGACTTTAACTTTGTCGCCCGCACGAAATCGATTCATTACTTTATCGATCGATCCGCACTCGACTTTGATTCCATTGAGCGCAATAATTTCATCATTGGGGATCACTCCTGCTTGCAAAGCAGCGCTGTTATCCAATACATGCGCGACAATCACCCGATTATCATTTTTTAACAACGACCAGCCAAAAATCCCCCGTTTTAATTTATGGGTTGTGCTCTCGTTCTTGATGTTTTTCCCACCTTGATCTTCATGATCATAGGCTTCTCGCAAGGTTAAACTTAAACCAAATTGCGATAAGAGCTCTGCCAAAGGCAGATCTTCGGTAGTATAAAGTGCCAAGTGCAGTAACTCAGCAAGCTTTTGCCCACCTAGTTCTGCAATGATTTTTTCGATTTCTCCTTCAGGAATACCCCGATTATTTTGGCCATAGGTCACCATTAAGCGTTTCATCACTTCACCTAAAGAGAATTGATGACTCGTGGCTAATCTCAACGCCAGATCTAGTGCCAACGCAATCAATGATCCTTTTAAATAGTAACTTACGGTAGCATTATTTGAATTTTCATTGGGTTGATAATATTTAATCCAAGCATCAAAACTGGCTTGCGTGATGGTTTGTTTTTGTCTTCCTGGATTATGTAATAATTTTGTGATCGAGCGCGCTAGCAAATCTAAATACATTTGAATGGGGATCACTTTAGCGCGGATCAAGGCCAAATTATCATAATAAGAAGTGATCCCTTCCACTGCCCACAATTGCTCAGTATACGCTTTTTCATCCAGAGGATAAGGCAAAAAAGCAAGCGGTTTAAATTTTTTAACATTCCACGCATGAAAATATTCGTGACTAAATAGTCCTAATAAATTTAAATAGTCATTGCTGACACCCGGCTCACCTTCACCGGGTAAAGAATCTCTGGAAATTTGCAATGCACAAGAACTTTGATGTTCTAAACCACCATAGGCCTCTTTACGGATCGCTAATAAAAAGAGATAACGATCAAACGGAGCCAGTCCACCAAACAAATGCATATGCGTTTCACATATTTTATGAATATCCTGTTTTAATCGATTTAAATCACCACCCTGTTGACCAGACACAACAATGCGATGATCCACCCCGTTAACCTTAAATTCCACGCTTGCAAAATGGCCTATTTCTACTGGATGATCAATTAATTCTTCATAAGAGCTTGCACGATACCAACCATAACCCCAATCGATGGCATCTTCTTTCGGTAAGGTAGTCGCGACACGCCATTTGGTGGCGTCATCTATCGCCGGCGGTGAAATTTTAATTTTATATTTTGCATCTGCTTGATCATGCGCTTGCAAAAATATACAACAGCCATTAAAAAAAGCATGTTCATTATCCAAGTGAGCACCGCGCACGGAAAGATCCAATGCATAAACGGAATATTCCAGCGTGATGGGTCCCTCACATTTTTCACATTCCCAGGTATTGCTGTCTATTTTGCTTACCCGAAGAGGAGTCAGATCGCCGCCCTCACCCGCATAAGCATTTAAGCTCACAACATGACGAGCAAAATCTCGGATCAGGTAACTGCCGGGGATCCAATTGGGGAGAGAGATTTTTTGCTGAGGCGCAGGAGTCGTGATCACCATGCGTATATTATAAAGATGGGCGTTTGGCTGATGACTATTGACATAAAAATAAATCATAGTGAGTTTTCCTGCTTAAGAGTGGCACCTTTTCATCGCTATCAGATTTATAGTCTAATAGTATCAAATATCACTATCATTTTTTCAGAATAAGGGAAATCTATGGCACTTAAAACAAGAAAGTTAGGGAAACAAGGCCTTGAAGTCTCCGCCATGGGGTTAGGCTGCATGGGGATGAGTTTTGCTTATGGTGTCCCCAATGATGCTGAGTCGATTAACACCCTTCATCGCGCGATTGAGCTTGGGATGAATTTTTTTGATACTGCCGAAATCTATGGCCCTTATACCAACGAGGAATTATTAGGCCGCGCCTTAAAGGGACAACGTGATAAAGTAATTATTGCCACTAAATTTGGTTTTAATATTAAAGATGGCAAACCTTCGGGTGTGAACAGCCAACCCGATCATATCAAAAAAGCGGTGGAAGGTTCTTTGCGTCGTTTACAAACCGATCATATCGATTTACTTTATCAACATCGGATCGATCCCAACGTGCCGATTGAAGAAGTCATTGGTACCATGGCAGAGCTTATTCATGAAGGGAAAGTACGCTATTTAGGCCTTTCAGAAGCAGGAGAAAAAAATCTTCGCAAAGCCCATGCGACTCATCCCATTTCTGCTTTGCAAAGTGAATTTTCTATTTGGGAACGTCACCTTGAAGAAAAAATTATTTCAGTTTTGCGGGAATTAGGCATTGGCCTTGTTCCTTTTGCACCGTTGGGTCGTGGGTTTTTAACGGGTACGGTTAAACGCGCTGAAGATTACCCTGAAACAGATTACCGAAGAAATGATCCCAGATATCAAGGTCAAAATTATGAAGCCAATATGAAGATTGTTTCGATCATTCATGATCTGGCAAAGCAAAAAAATGCCACGCCTGCTCAAATCGCATTAGCTTGGATCTTACATAAAGGCGATGATTTTGTGCCAATTCCTGGTACCAAGCATACAAAATATCTAGAAGAAAATATCAAGGCCATTGATATCATACTCAGCAAAGCTGAAATGAACCGGTTAGAGGAAGTGTTACCGGCTGGCCCACGTTATAGTGCGCAGCATATGGTGTATGTCGATCGAGATTGAGCCACGGTAGCCTAGGAAGGTACAAACCGGGATCATAGGTAACACTTTAGACCGGGATCATAGGTAACACTTTTAGTTTGTTATCTTGAGTAAATAGGTATAGTGCATATCAATAAAGTGAGCAGTCGCCACGTTATGGCGTAGAGATTTAG
>JBIOEB010000138.1:0-3224 GCA_044445585.1 Candidatus Berkiellales bacterium | reverse complement strand
TTTCTCCCTTTGAAAAAGGGAGAGGTGAGCGTAGCGAGCAGAGGGATTTTATATAATGAGTATTTTTTACTGACTTTATTGAGGACCCTATGGCAGAAATAACAGCAGCAATGGTAAAAGATCTCCGTGAACGCACCGGTGCGGGCATGATGGAATGTAAAAAAGCGCTGGTTGAAGCAAATGGCGATCTGCAAGCCGCCGAAGATATTATTGCAAAATCAGGATCCAAAAAAGCCGCGAAAAGCGCTTCACGCACTGCAGCTGAAGGTCGGATCACCATTGCCAGTTCAGGTCGACAAGCAGCCATTTTGGAAGTGAATTGTGAAACCGATTTTGTGGCTCGAGATGAAAATTTCATTCAATTTTGTGAAAAGATTACCCAACAAGCGGTTGCAAAGAATGTTGCTGACGCCGAACAATTATTAGCATTACCTACCGAAGGAAATCAAACCGTCGAAGAAGTGCGCAAAAGTCTGATTGCGCGTATTGGCGAAAATATTCAAATTCGCAGAGTTAATTGCTTGCAAGCAAACGACAATCAACGCTTTGGGACTTACATTCATCATGCTCGTATTGGGGTGATTGTGTTGCTTCAGGGTGGGAATGATCAACTGGCTAAAGATTTGGCGATGCATATAGCTGCGATGAAACCTCAATATTTGTCTCCTGCCGATGTGCCCTCGGCGATCGTTGATAAAGAAAAAGAAATTTTATTTGAACGTGCAGCACAAAGCGGCAAACCTAAAGAAATTGTCGAGAAAATGATTGCCGGTCAATTGCAAAAACAGTTAGCGGAAATATGCCTGATGGGCCAACCCTTTTTTAAAGATCCCGATCAAACCATTGGGTCGCTTTTAAAGTCGAATCAATCCGAGATCAAGCAAATGGTGCGATTTGAAGTGGGTGAAGGGATTGAAGTGGTGAAAAAAAGTTTTGAAGAAGAAGTCAATGCGGCACGTGGAGACACTCCATGAATCAGCAATCCCCTCTGATTTATAAACGGATCCTACTTAAATTAAGTGGCGAAGCCTTAATGGGGGATGAACATTTTGGAATTGATCCTAAAGTGCTTGATCGGATTGCTCATGAAGTCGGCGTGCTGATAGATCTGGGTGTGCAAGTGGGTATGGTGATTGGCGGCGGCAATCTTTGCCGTGGTAAATCGTTATCTAAGGCAGGTTTGGGTCGCGTGTCAGGCGATCAAATGGGAATGTTGGCCACGGTGATGAATGCCATCGCGATGCGAGATGCCTTGGAGCGAGCAGGATATGCCACGCGGATCATGTCTGCCATTCCCATGAGCGGTTTGGTCGATCATTACGATCGCCGCAAAGCCATTCAACATCTTTCTGAAGGACGCGTTGTCATTTGTGCTGCAGGGACCGGTAATCCTTTAGTGACCACCGATTCCGCGGCTAGTCTTCGCGCGATCGAAACCGAAGCAGATATTTTACTCAAAGCAACCAATGTCGATGGAGTTTATTCAGCCGATCCTGCGATTGATCCTAACGCTGTTTTGTATGAAAAAATTACATATAACAAAGCACTAGAAAAAGAATTGGGTGTCATGGATTTATCCGCATTTTGTCAATGTCGTGATCATAACATGCCTATTCGCGTCTTTAACATTAATCACGTCGGCGCATTATTACGGATCGTAAGAGGGGAGCCTGAGGGAACTTTAGTGCAGCGAGGTAATGACAATGATAAATGAAATTCAAAAAGAAGCTAAAGCACGAATGATGAAAAGCGTTCGTTCGTTGGAAGACGAACTCGTCAAACTCCGTGCCGGCAGAGCACAACCCAGTATTCTTGAAGGCATTATTGTTTCTTATTATGGAACCGACACCCCACTGACCCAATTATCAACCATTGGTGTTGAAGGCCCATTAATGCTCACCGTTAAACCTTGGGAAAAACGGATTGTGCCTGAAATTGAAAAGGCAATTCGTGCTTCGGGTTTAGGGTTAAACCCGACGACCTCAGGCGATGTGATCCGTGTTCCTTTACCACCCTTGAGTGAAGAAAGACGTAAAGAATTAATTAAAAAAGTAAAAGTGGAAGGCGAAAACGCCAAAGTGTCAGTTCGTAATATTCGTCGCGATAGCAATCAGCATATTAAAGATTTATTAAAAGATAAATCGATCAGCGAAGATGATGAACGTCGTGGTGAAGAAGCCATTCAAAAATTAACCGATGGTTTTATTGATCAAATCGATACCCTTCTTAGCAAAAAAGAGAAAGATTTACTTGAGATCTAACAATCCATTGCCGTTATCCACTTACAATAAACATCAAGGAATAAAAGCAAATCCACAAAATCTACCGCAACACATCGCCATTATCATGGATGGCAATGGTCGTTGGGCAGCGGGGAAAAGTTTAACGCGCACCGCAGGACATCGCCGTGGGGTTGAAGTGGTACATGATGTGGTGGTGGCCTGTCAACAAAAGGGCATTAAAGTGCTTACCCTGTTTGCTTTTGGGGTTGAGAATTGGAAAAGGCCTGCAAAAGAAGTGCGGAATTTATTTCGTTTGTTATTTTTGGTGTTAAATAAAGATATTTTAAGGCTACACGAAAATAACATAAAACTCAGAATCATTGGTAATCGTGAGGTTTTTTATCCTTCGCTCTTAAAAGCGATCCAAGATGCAGAAGCCCTAACGCAAAATAATACTGGGCTCATTTTAAATGTGGCAGTGAATTATAGTGGTCGATGGGATTTAATCCAAGCGATGCAAAAATTGTGTCACCAGGTGAATGCAGAAATATCAGAAGAATCGCTCAGTCACGAATTATCTTTATATGGACTACCGGAACCCGATTTACTCATTCGTACGGGTGGCGTGCAACGGATCAGCAATTTTATGTTATGGGAGCTAGCGTATGCCGAGCTTTATTTTACCCATGCGTTATGGCCGGATTTTACGACGCTTGAATTAGATAAAGCGTTAGAGGATTATGCCTCGCGTGAAAGACGTTTTGGATTAACCAGCGAGCAATTGGGGTAGGGCATGCTTTACTGGCGGATCATCACAGCAGTCATATTAATTCCCTTAGTTTTATGGGGAGTGTTCTATTTGCCTCATCCGTGGTTTGCGATTGCCAGCGCGGGCGTGTTCGGATTGGGTTGGCTTGAGTGGGCGAAATTTTGCTATTTGAACCGTTTTTTACAAATACTTACCTTCATATTCTTTATGCTGCTAATGGCAATCCTTTATTA
>JBIOEB010000137.1:0-3493 GCA_044445585.1 Candidatus Berkiellales bacterium | reverse complement strand
TTTTGGTGTGCACGCTTCGCTTTGCACACCCTACGTTTTAAAGAATCACATCTTGAATTGCTTTGGGATATACATAAGGTCAGCTTGTAGCAATGGTTCACATCGCTCATATCCTTGGTTTCCCGCGAATTGGAAAAAATCGTGAGCTTAAAAAAGCGTTAGAAGCTTATTGGGCAAAACAGAGCGATCAATCTATTCTGTTGCAAACTGGGCAAGTAATACGTCGCGAAAATTGGCAAAGGCAAAAAAATGCCGGTTTGGATTTTGTCACAGTGGGGGATTTCTCTTGGTACGATCACGTATTAGATACCGCTGCAATGTTAGGGGTGATCCCCGAACGTTTTAAAGAACGCTTAAATTCAACCTTAATTGATCTGGACACAATATTTTCGATGGCACGTGGATCCATCGTTGACGATGTGAGTGCTTGTGAAATGACCAAATGGTTTAACACAAATTATCATTATATTGTGCCAGAGCTTGAAGAAAAGCAATTATTTTATTTGTCCAATTTAAAATTATTTGAAGAAATCCAAGAAGCACAAGCATTTGGGTTTAATGTCAAACCCGTGATCATGGGTCCTTTAACTTTTTTATGGCTAGCCAAGTGTAAAAAAGCTGGCTTTAACAAATTATCTCTTATCGAAAATTTAATGGAAATCTATGCACAGATTTTTGCTAAATTAAAAGTCCTGAAAATAGAGTGGGTGCAGGTAGATGAACCTATTTTAGGGTTAGAACTACCTCCTGCTTGGCTTGAAGCCTTTAAAATAGTGTATGTTACGCTCAACAACAAAGTGAAAATTTTATTAACCACCTATTTTACTAGCCTGTCGCAAGTCAATCTTATTAGCAGCTTGCCAACCGATGGCATTCATGTGGATTTAACTCAAAATATCCAACAACTCAAAGAGCTAATAAAAATAGTGCCTCAAAATAAAGTATTCTCTGCAGGCATTGTCGATGGCCGTAATATTTGGAAGAATAATTTATCCCAATCTTATGAAGCTTTATTAAAAGCCAAGGAGCACTTGCAAGAAAGGTTATGGATTGGTAGCTCTTGTTCATTGCTTCATGTTCCAATCGATCTGCAATTGGAAAATAAAATCGATCCCGAAATAAAATCCTGGCTTTCTTTTGCCGTACAAAAAATTGATGAAATTGTTATTTTAGCAAAAGCGCTTAATCAGAATCAAAAAGAAACCGATGCATTTCAAGCAAGTGATACCAGCGCGGCTTCGCGGCAAGGCTCACAACTCATTCACGATGATGCAGTAAAAAAACGCATTAATGCAATTAACAATAATATGCACCATCGACAAAATCCTTTTGCTATTCGCTCTTTAGATCAACACCAAAAATTAAAGTTACCACTCTTCCCTACCACAACAATTGGATCTTTTCCACAAACCCAAACCATGCGTCACATTCGGAATCAATACAAAACCCAACAAGTGTCGGAAGCAACGTACGAAGAAGCCATTGTGACACAAATTCAGCAAATTATTACCCTTCAGGAAGAATTAGATCTTGATGTATTAGTTCATGGAGAAGTTGAACGAAGTGATATGGTGGAATATTTTGCTGAATTACTGCAAGGTTTCATCTTGACCGATCATGGGTGGGTGCAAAGCTATGGCTCGCGCTATGTTAAACCGCCAATCCTTTTCGGGGATATTCGTCGACCTTATCCCATGACAGTTCCTTGGATCCAGTATGCAAAATCGTTGACGGCTAAACCGGTTAAAGCGATTTTAACCGGGCCGGTCACGATGTTAAGTTGGTCTTTTGTCAGAGATGATCAACCGCCCTCGGAAACCGCCATGCAAATTGCACTCGCATTGCGTGACGAAGTTGCTGATCTTGAAAATTGCGGGATTAACGTTATTCAAATTGATGAACCTGCCTTTAGAGAACAGCTACCCTTAAAGCAATCTGAGTGGCAAAAGTACCTAGAGTGGGCAGTTAAAGCTTTTCGTTTAGCATCTAGTGGTGTCAGTGATCGCACCCAAATACATACGCATATGTGTTATTCTGAATTCAACGATATTATCGATTCAATAGCAGCATTAGATGCGGATGTGATTACTATAGAAACTTCCCGTTCGCAAATGGAATTATTGACCGCGTTTGAAAACTTTGAATATCCCAACGAGATCGGTCCGGGCGTTTTTGATGTGCATTCACCACGCATTCCTGGTGTTGAAGAAATGGTCGAACTTTTAACTAAAGCAACCAAGGTAATCTCACCTCATCGCTTATGGGTAAATCCAGATTGTGGGTTGAAAACGCGAGATCCATCAGAAGCAAAACAAGCCTTAGATCATATGGTGCAAGCGGCTAAAATAATGCGTGCAAAAGTGGTTAAGGAACGCTAACGTGAAATTAGTAGAAAAACTTCTCGATAAAACACAGCCTATCATCTTTTACGAACTCTTGCCTCCAACTGATCACGCCAAACCCACCAGCCTGGAAGCTTATATTGAATGTGCAATGGATTTATTAATTGATTCTCCGGTGGTGATCGATGCGGTAAATATTCCCGATGTGAGAGAAGAAGAAATCAATGGCGATCTGGATAAAGACAAATTTGTGCCTAAAATACCTAGTGGGTATTTTGCTAAAATGCTAGAGCAAGGATCATATCAACATTTAGAAGTTATTTTAAACCATTGCACGGTTTATGAACCTTGGCCAGAGCAGAAAAAATGGCTTAAGTCAATTCATGATTTAGCCATTGGCTCGCTTATTTTAGTTGGGGGAAGCTCAAGCAAAATTCACTATCCTGGGCCTTCGGTAATCGAGATGGCGGATTACATTCAAGAAAATTACCATGACATTCTGCTAGGCGGAATAACCATTCAATCCCGTCGCAAAAGCGATCCTATGCAAGATGAGCCTTTTAGAATTTATACTAAATCGTTACATGGCTTAGAATATTTTACTTCTCAAATTGTTTATGATGCTGTCAGTGTTAAATTGTTACTGCGAGACTACGCTAATTTATGCCGTGAAAAAGGGGTGGCCCCTAAACGAATTATTTTAAGTTTTGCGCCCATTTCTACTAAAAAAGATCTCGAATTTATGCGTTGGTTGGGTGTAGTGGTTCCCCCTTCAGTTGAGGAATACTTATTTAAGGCGGATATGGGCATTGGTTGGCGATCAGCAAAAGTGGCTACCAATCTTTTTCAAGATATTTTACAGTTTATGCGTGATAGTAATATCGCTATTCCTATCGGGCTTAATATTGAACATATTACGCGGCATAATTTTGAGATCTCTATTCAATTTCTTGAACGATTAGGTGGCTTGTATTATCGATATTCAGGGCGATAAAAATTATCGCTGTTTAATCCTTATTTAGAGGATAATCTTAGTTTGTTGCAAATCAACTATAATTTGATAATTCAAGAGTTAATCATTTATAACGCTTTGGGGATTGGATGATCCAACTAGAGCAACTGGATAAATTATAAGTTAATTGTATATAGGG
>JBIOEB010000136.1:0-3529 GCA_044445585.1 Candidatus Berkiellales bacterium | reverse complement strand
GAAGAACGTCGGAAGGAAAAGGATCAAGCCATTTCGGTTTCCATAGATGACTTATAACCTCAAATTTGTACCCAGTGCTTTAGGCATTAGGGAGATTTACCCCTTGACACAAATAATCGGCCGCAGCAAAGCCACTTTAGTTGAAAGCCCGGCCTCAGCAGCTGCATCAACTACCTCGGTGACATTTTTGTAGGCATCTGGTGCTTCTTCCGCTATACCCCTGTAAGAGTCACTGCGAATAAAGATCCGCTTTTTCGCTAATTCCTCCATTAGCTCTTTGCCACGCCAGCGTTTCGAGGCTTGGGTTCGACTCATGGCTCGGCCAGCACCATGACAAGCCGATCCAAAGCTCTGCTCTTCGCTAGTATTTTTACCGACCAAAACATAAGAAGCTGTTCCCATGCTACCACCAATAAATACCGGCTGACCGATCTCAGCGTATTTTGAAGGGATCCCTTTGGTGTGTGGGCCAAAGGCGCGCGTTGCACCTTTGCGATGAACAAACAGCGATCGTTTTTGGCCATCCACCATATGATCTTCTTCTTTACAAGTATTATGTGACACATCATAAACAATCCGAAGAATATTTTTCGGAAAAAAGTTTTCAAATACTTGGCGGGTAAAATGCGTTAAAATTTGCCGATTGGCTAAAGCGCAATTAATGCCTGAGCGCATGGCGCCAAGATAACTTTGACCTAAATCCGATAAAATTGGCGCACAAGCTAATTCTCGATCGGGTAAAAAAATTCCTTTTTTATGGGCTTCTACCGCCATTTCTTTTAAAAATTCGGTACCGATTTGATGCCCTAAGCCACGCGAACCACAATGAATGCTGATCACCACTTCGCCTTTATTTAATCCTAAAACTTCCGCAGCTTTTTCATCGTATATTTCTTCAATATGCTGAACTTCTAAATAATGGTTTCCCGATCCCAACGTACCCATCTCTGGTTGTTGCCTATTTTTGGCGCGCATCGAAACATTTTCCGGAATGGCGCCCGCCATGCAACCTTGTTCTTCGATATATTCTAGATCTTCTTTGATTCCATAGCCTTGTTTAACTGCCCATTTGGCTCCACCCATCAACACATCATTAATTTGGTTAACATTTAAACGGATATGACTTTTACTACCAACGCCGGCAGGAATATGGGCATATAAGGCATCCGCAAGCTCTGCTTGAATTTGGTAAATTTCTTCAGTTAAAAGATTTGTGGCCAGCATCCGCACACCACAAGAAATATCAAAACCAACACCACCCGCGGAGATCACACCCCCTAATTTTGGATCAAAAGCAGCAACGCCACCGATCGGAAAACCGTACCCCCAATGCGCATCTGGCATCGCATAGGCTGCTTTCACAATCCCGGGTAACATCGCGACATTACGGATCTGTTCAAACACTTTTTGATCCATCCCTTCAATGAGATCGCGCGAAGCAAAAATAATAGCCGGAACACGCATTTTATCGTGCGGCTCTATCTTCCAAGCAAAATCATTTATTTTAACTAATTGATCTATATTCATAATCTATTTTTCGCTTATATGTCGACCACACATTGAGCCACCCAATGATTATTTTGTTGAAAAACTTTTAACTCGGTAAAGGTGGCACCTTTAATTTCCACGCCAAAATCCTCGTGAATATTTTTAATTTCTTCGCCTTTTATTTTTGCGCTGAGTTTTCCTTGATTAATTTTTACTTCAAAATGACTAAATAACATTTTTTGAGTATCCATTTCATAAATAAGATGATTAATCCATTCGTAAAATAAAAAGTCTAAACCCTCTTCTTTAAGATCAAGCGCTATTTCTTTTGATTGGGGAACCTTACTAGGTTCAATTACCACGGCAGTAAGAGCCATCGCTGCCATTGCAAAAGCTTGTTCAACAGTATCACCCTCTCCGCGGATCCCCATATCGGCATCATGTGAAAAGAGTTCCCATTTTTTCATTTAGGATCCTGATTTATTCCATTCTTTATTACTTTTTAATGGTTGCACTGCGGTAGTTTTATCAATATAAATCATTGTATCAAATTGATAGGGTAGCCGACAAAAGAAATAATGGCTGTAACGTTCTGATTCTGGTCGATAAATCACCCCTATTGCTCGTTGCAAACGAGAAAGATGTAAATAATGCTCTAGTTGTTCATCCCCATTTAAATGCAATAAAAATTCTTTTTCTTTGAGCTGATGAAAAAGATCCTCATAACTCCCCTCTAATCCAGGGTTGATTGATTGCCGCAAAGTTGGCCCACCCCATCTCGAAGCTGCAGTTACTTCACCTTGATAAGTGGAAAAACCAATAAGATAGGTATCCTCTTCGTGTTCTTCACGAATTAATTGGCCGATGTTGATCTCACCTTCCTCATTCATTTCACTTCCACGCGCATCGCCCACATGTGAATTATGAGCCCAAACCACAATTTTAGCGGGTTTATCAAAACATTTTTCTAAATGGTTTGCTAGATAATTCAACGTTTCGGCCATATGAGTATCCCGCATATTCCAGGATGAAATTCTGCCTTCAAAATGAGTCCGATAATAGATCTCGGCATTTTTAACTACCCGAGCATTTTGAGTTGCCCAAAAAAATTCATCTTCGGCAGAAAATCCATCTTTTTGCAGGTAATTTATGGCATTATGTTGTAAATCTAGCATTTGTTCAATGGCCTTTTTAATACACGACTCTTTAACCCCTTCACTTGTTAAATACCCATATTTTTCAGGATCAATATTGAGATGATCAAAACAGGCATAGCGATCTTTAGCACGTTTAGCTGCTTTGGGATCAATTTTTTCTAAATATTCGATCACCGCCTGCATTGAGGCATTTAAACTATATAAATCAAGGCCATAAAAACCAATTTTTTTATTTTGGACGGTGATATTATCATTTAATTCTCGAAGCCATTTAATAAACGGCACCATTGTGGCATTGCACCACATCCAATTAGGAAAGCGCGTAAAAATATTTAAAGCTTCTTCTGGGGTATCTTTATCGCCCGCTCCCTTAAGATAACGATCAACCTGATAAGTATCTGGCCAATCTCCTTCAATAGCCACCCCCATAAAACCGTGATCAGCAATTAAGTGTTTGGTGATTTCATTGCGAACATGATAAAACTCGTGCGTTCCATGAGTTGCTTCACCAATAAGAACAAATCGTGCATCTTTAATGTTTTCAAACAAGGTTGAATAAGTAGATTTATCATAGGCAGAAAATGGAACTATCTTTCCATCTAATACTTGGATCAATTTTTCAAGAGAATGCTCTTTTTTCATTATCTACCCTCATTGTTTGAAACTTATAAACGTTGCTCAACACTTTTAATTTTATCTTCCATCGTTTGGCTTTTATCAATTCGTGTACTTAACTTTACATTAGTAATGAGACGTGGAACTTCCATATCATGAAGCGTTTCCAAACATCTTTTGATCGCCTCCATGACTTCATTTAAATCTCCTTCGATATTGGTTCCTTCAGCATGCAACTGTACCTTCAAATTTGCTTTCTTTAAGATCCG
>JBIOEB010000135.1:0-3603 GCA_044445585.1 Candidatus Berkiellales bacterium | reverse complement strand
TTCTTATAATTATTTCATTTGCTATTACGCCCCGCGCTTAGGAATACCGAGTTCTTTTGCACGGTTCGATTCTTCTTCCATGAATATACCATTAATAGATTCCCTATTTTCTGCTATTAGCCCGATCGAAAAAGAATATTGGGAAAAAACTACTGTCGAAACACTCGCAACTGAAATACGTGATGCCATGAATACGCGTGTATTAATACCGCTTGAAGCAATCCATCAATGGTATAATGATTTTATCGATACGCATGTCACCGGAACGCCAGACGAAAAAGAAGCGCTTAAAGAGATCCCTCCCTATGAGGTGGAATTTCATGGCGCCGTAACACAATATAGATTAAAAGAAGAAATCATTCATTTGATGTTGCTGGATTTTGGGATTATTGCTTTGACCGAAACTCCGGATTCTCCTGAAAATACTTTTTTACCCGCCAAAACGTTACGGTTTTCAGCCGCTAGAGCTTCATCAGCAGCAACGAAAACTGCAGCACCGTCAGCAGCAAGCACAACACCTACAGCAACTTCACCTAGGCATTCATCAAAGGCTAAATTGAAGGGAAGTAAAGCTTGATATACTCTTCTCGGGACGGCACAGAGGCCGTCCCCTACATGCTTTTATACGCTGTAGCAGCGCTCACTCGCCTCCAAAATCCCTCTGCGCTACGCGCGGTCTCCCTTTTTCAAAGGGAGACATTATGTCGCTTCGCGACAGCAGTAGTGTAATGAATATATTTTGCTTATATTTTTTCTGGAAGCTTCGCAACATCCCAGCCACCACCCAATGCCGTAATCAAATTCACTGCGGCTGTCATCTGCCGATAAGCAATATCGTTTGCGCCTTTTTGTGCCGTATAAAGGGTGATTTCAGCATTTAACACATCCGATAAGGCAAGCGTACCAGCTTTATATTCATTTAATACCACACTAAGCGCTTCTCGAGAGGTTTTCACGGCTTCATTTTGTTTGGCAATTTCGGTATCCAGCACGCGAAGGGCGACTAAGTTATCTTCAACATTTTGAAAAGCGGTTAAAACAGTTTGTCGATATTGCGCCACCGTTTGCTTTAACACAGCACAAGCTTGATCAACCTTACCACGGCGCAAGCCGCCATCAAAAAGCGTATCTGCCAATTGGGCGCCTAACGACCAAAAATGCGCGGGCTCAGTAAATAATCGAGAAAGACTAGTGCTGTTATAACCATTCGCACCGGTTAAGGTAAGTACAGGAAAATAAGCTGCAATGGCTACCCCAATTTCTGCGCTCGCTTCTGCCACTAAACGCTCCGCTTGTGCAATATCAGGGCGACGCTCAAGCAGCATAGAAGGCATTTCTACTGGTATAGAGGGCACCTTTGCGATATAAACTTCGGGCAGAATAGTCATATTAGCGGGTGGCAACCCCACCAAAACAGCTATCGCATGTTCATATTGGGCACGCAGAATGCCATTATCAATCGCTTGAACTTGTGCTAATTCCAGCAAGCTTTTTACTTGCAACACATTCGCTCGAGAAACGGTTCCCGCACGATATTGATTTAAGGTGATTTCAAGTAATCTTTGATAATTTTTAACCGTATCATTAAATACTTTTTGATCGCCATCTAAGCCGCGTAATTCAAAATAATATTGTGCTAACGAAGATTGCATTAAAAGTCGTGTGGCAGCCACTTGCGCAGCGCTTGCTTGCACACCCGCCACGTTAGCTTCGACTGCGCGACGTACACTGCCCCAGATATCTGGGATCCAACTGGCATTTAAAGAAACATTATAATCTGTGAACGCCCCTTTGCTTGCATTAACGGAAGTACTTCCCGAACTAGATAATGCAGAAATGGCCGTTGTGGTGACCGCTTGTTTTTCACGCGTCACTGATCCCGAGCCACTTACCATCGGATAAAATGCCGATCGCGTTTGCACCAGCAATGCCGTTGCTTGATCATATTGTGCAATGGCAACCTTAATATTTTGGTTAGAAATATTCACGCGCTCTTCGAGCTCATTTAATAGAGGATCATTAAATACCTGCCACCATTTTCCACGATCACAAATATCTTGCGGATCAGCAAATTTTCTTCCTGAAGGGGCTTCTTTATAATGGCTTGGGATTTTGACATTGGGCGGTTTATAATTTGGCCCAACAGAGCAGGCCGTGATCAAAAATAAAGTTAAAATGCATAATAGAAGTGGTCTCATGGTGCTAGCACCTCGTTAGGCGAAGGCTTCTTCCAAGTAGAGGTTAATTTTTGCCATTGCTTGGCGCTCCAAATCGCCCAATTTTCAAATTCAAGATAAATCACCGGGGTGGTATACAAGGTTAATACTTGACTCACCAATAAGCCGCCAATAATGGCTAAACCTAAAGGTTGGCGTAACTCTGCGCCTACTCCTCTGCCAAAAGCAAGCGGCACCGCACTCAATCCTGCAGCCATGGTGGTCATCATAATTGGGCGAAACCTCAAGATACATGCCTCAAATATCGCTTCTTTTGACGTTTTATTTTGAGATCGTTCAAGATCAAGAGCAAAATCAATCATCATTATTGCATTCTTTTTCACAATGCCAATCAATAAAATAATACCAATCAATGCAATAATGGTAAGATCCGTTCCAGTCAACAACAATGCTAATATTGCACCCACTCCTGCCGAAGGTAGCGTTGAAAGAATGGTAATGGGGTGGATAGTGCTTTCATATAGGATCCCTAATACAATGTACACCGCAACCAGTGCTGCCAAAATTAAATAGCGCTCAGTTGATAAAGAAGATTGAAAAGCTTGTGCCGTTCCTTGAAATGAACTGGTGATCTCACTTTTCGGTAAATGCAATTTATTGACTTCATTTTCAATCTGATCTACTGCATCGCCTAATGAAACCTTGGGTGGTAAATTAAAAGATAAGGTGGCTGCTGGATACTGCCCTTGATGGCTGACTTGAATTAAAGTATGGGAGGGTTCAAATTTGGCGAAAGCAGATAGTGGAACTTGTACACCGCTAGATGAAGTCACATAGATATCATTTAATGTTTCAGGCCGTTGCCAATATTCAGGTGCGACTTCCATCACCACATGATATTGATTCATTGTCGTGTACATGACAGAAATTTGCCGCTGACCAAAAGCATCGTAAAGTGTATTGTCAATTTCAGAAGCAGTAATGCCAAAACGTGAAGCCGTATCGCGATCAATGGTGACATAAGATTGTAATCCTAAATTGAGTTGATCATTATTGAGATCAACCAGGATCGGTAATTTTTCAAGCCGTGACATCACCTTAGGAACCCAAGTATTGAGCGTCTCTAAATCAAATGCACTTAGCGAATAAATAAATTGAGCATTGCTTTGTCGCCCACCGATGACTAAATCTTGTGCTGTCACTAAATAAAGTGATGCTGCGGGCACGGTACTGAGTTTTTTACGTAAACGATTATTAACTTCTTCGGAGGATATTTTTCGCTCATTCAGTGGTTTAAGCGTAATATACATATTCCCCGAATTACTGGTACGCCCCGCTGGCCCACCCCCGCTCCCCACAAAGGCGGTCACGCTTTCAATAGCAGGATCTTCTCCTACAATTTTGACAAAAAGCGCAAGCTTTTCTT
>JBIOEB010000134.1:0-3606 GCA_044445585.1 Candidatus Berkiellales bacterium | reverse complement strand
ATCAAGGGTCGGGGGATTATCAAGGGGGAGAATCGACATTCTCCCCCTTGATTGCAAGCACAAGCTTGGCTTGTGCGCAGCATTAAAACAAGGAAGCAATTCTCACCGAGAATTGCTGAAAAATCCCAAAATCTTTCTGCGCTGAGCGCATAAAATTACTATGTTCGAAAAGTCCAACTCTCCCTTTTTCAAAGGGAGAGTTTTTGTCACTTCGCGACGAAATATTATCGATTACCCCTTCATGCTGTGTTAGTATGGCGGCTGCGCCGCGTATGTCATGTTATATCACGCTGCGCCAAAGGATATGAGTAATCCATATAAGTATAAAAAAGTGTTATGAAAAATCGTTGGTTGGCCACTTTAACAGCTTGTTTACTTACACAATATATATCTTCTGCTCATGCACTTGAAACATTTATTGTCAAAAAAATTCGTATTGAAGGCCTACAAAGAATTAGCCAAGAGACCGTTTACAATTATTTGCCTCTTCATGAAGGCGATGAATTGAGCGAAGCCAAAACCCCAGCATTATTAAAAGCTTTATTTGACACAGGCTTTTTTCAAGATATTCAGCTTATCCAAGACGGCAATGAATTAGTGGTGAAGGTGATTGAACGGCCTACCATTGGCAAGATCACCATTTCTGGGAATAAAGATATCACCGACGAAAATTTATTAAGCACGCTGAAAACAGCAGGCCTTTCAGAAGGGTATGTGTTCGATCGTGCAACGCTTGAACAAGTACGCAATGAGTTGGAAAAAATTTATTTTAGCCATGGTAAATATGGCGTCAAAGTTGAAACAGAAGTAGAAAGCAAAGAACATAATCGCGTCAATGTTGCGATTAAAATCACCGAAGGTCAGGCAGCTCGGATTAAATCGGTGAATATTGTTGGCAATCAAAAATTTCCCACGCAGGTTTTGTTAAAAACGTTTACACTCCGGCCAACCTGTTTATTCAGCTGGATATCGCAATCAGATCAATACGATAAGCAAAAATTAAGTGCCGATTTAGAAGCTTTGCGCACGTACTATTTAGATCGGGGTTATCTTAATTTTCAAATTGTTTCAACCCAAGTTACGATTACGCCCGATAAGCAAGATATTTATGTAACGATTAATGTTGAAGAAGGCGATCAATTTACCCTTGATGGTTTTACGCTCGCCGGCGATACGATTTTACCGCATGATCAATTGTTGCCTTTAGTGACACTTAAAGAAGGCGAGATCTTTTCGCGATCAAAAGTGGCAGAAATTGTTACCACTTTACAAAATCGCTTGGGTCAAGAAGGGTACGCATTTGCAAAAGTTAACCCCGTACCCGAAATGGAACAAGAAGCCAAAAAAGTTCGGCTCACCTTTTTCTTTGAACCCGGCAATAAAGTTTATGTGCGACGCGTTTCCTTTGAAGGAAATAGTAAAACCAAAGATGGTGTGCTCCGGCGCGAAGTCATCCAAATGGAAAGTGCCCCTGTCAATACCAAATCAATTGAAGAATCGCGAACCCGATTGAATAGAACAGGATACTTTTCTGAAGTGAAATCCGATCTGCGTGCGGTTCCTGGTACCACCGATCAAGTAGATATTGTGTTTACGGTTGCCGAAGCTTCAGCAGGGCAATTGGGGGGTGGCGTTGGGTATTCTGATGCCGACGGGTTGCTATTTAATGCCAATATTACTAACCGAAATTTTATGGGTTCGGGCAATAGCCTCGATTTTAATTTTAACAAAAGTAAAGCTTATACCACTTATAATGTGGGTTATAACAATCCCTATTATACGCCGGAAGGGATCAGTCGTGGTTTTAATGTATTTTACACCGAAACCGATCTTGGCCATGCCACGAAGATAGCCAATTACACCACAGATGCTTACGGTGGAAATGTCACCTATGGGGTGCCAATGTCGCCTGTTGATCGCTTAACCTTTGGTTATGGTTATCTGTCAACGGCCTTAGAAGTTGGTAATCCTAAACCGCTAGAAATTATAGAATTTATCCAACTGCATTCCGCCCGAAGCCAAGAAGCCAATGTGTCTTTAGGCTGGTCACATAATACGCTTGATCGGTTTATTTTCCCGGAAAATGGTTGGTCGCAAAGTGCAGTGGTCACGGCTTCAGTACCTGGGTCGCATTTACAATATTTTCGAATGATCGCCTCGACGCTCTTTTATAAGAGCTTAGGTGGTGGCTTTATTTTTAACACCGGTGGAACGCTGGGTTTTGGTGATGGTTATGGCAATACCAATCAGTTGCCCTTTTATAAGAATTTCTTTGCGGGTGGGATGCGAACCGTTAGAGGTTATCAAGAAAATACCCTTGGCCCGCTTGATTCATTGGGCCAACCTTTTGGCGGAAACTTTATGGCAACCGCAACGGCAGGTATAATTTTACCGAATTTCTTTGCACCTGATAACAAATCGATACGGATAGGGTTATTCGTTGATGGCGGTCAGGTTTATGATCTCAATCACCCTGAAAGTTACAATAATCCTAATGTTTCGCGTAATCCCAATGGCATTCGCTATTCAACGGGGGTCTCTTTAACGTGGATGTCTCCTATCGCGCCGTTAGTGTTTAGTATAGCGACACCCATTAATAAAAATAATGGCGATAAAACGCAGGTCTTTGGCTTTAACTTCGGAACCAGTTATTAACCAGTTATTAATTTTAGTCAATAGGAGAAAGTTTATGAAATCCCTTAAAAAAATGATTGTCGCTGCTACTTTGTCGATGGCCACTGTATTGCCATTTCAAGTACTGGCAGATGGTTTAAAAATTGCCGTGATCGATATGCGCACTATTGCTTCTACATCACCTCAGGCAAAAGCTGCGATGGAAAAGTTAAAAAAGGAATTTAAAGCACGAGAAGATCAAATGGTCGCTGCTGATAAAGCCCTTAAAGAAAAAGCAGACAAACTGCAACGAAATGGCTCGGTGATGAGCGCTACTGAAAAGTCAAAACTTGAAAAAGAAGTCATGGCAGGTCGGCGTGATATCGAAAGAATGCAATCAGAATTTCGTGAAGATGCTGCTGTTCGGCAACAAGAAGAAATGAAAAAATTAGTGGATAAAATCAATCATGCAGTACAAGACATTGCGCAAAAAGAAAAATTCGATTTAGTGATCCACAGCGAAGCGGCTCCTTATGCCAGTAAGCAGTTAGATATTACCGATAAAGTCGTTAAAGCGATTGCTACCGGAGCATAAAGCAAAGCGATGAAACTCATACCCCATCGCGCCACTTTGCGCCAAACCAATAAATTTTCTTTAGGGAAGCTTGCAGAGTTGACGCAAGCGTCCCTTAAAGGAGATCCAACGCTTGAAATTTCAGGGGTTGGGACATTAACGCATGCCAAAAAAGGTGAAATTGCTTTTTTAGCCAACGCAAAGTATCGTAATCAATTATCCACTACGCCGGCGTCAGCAGTGATTGTGACGCAAAGTGATGTAGAGGAATGTCCCACTGCGGCTTTAATCGTATCTGATCCTAAATTGGTTTTTGCGAAGGTGGTGCAATTATTATACCCTCAGCAAATTCGAAAACCGGGTCAACATTCTAGTGTTATTGTCGGCGAGCACAGCGAGATTGATCCACAAAGTTATAT
>JBIOEB010000133.1:0-3801 GCA_044445585.1 Candidatus Berkiellales bacterium | reverse complement strand
TCTTAACACTGCACGAGCGGAGTATGATCGCATATTTGAAGCCAATAAAGCTGCGAAAGATCGCGTCGCCCGAACCATTATTCGCTCTCCGGTTCGAGGTGCGGTGAACCAACTTAAATTCAACACCATTGGCGGTATTATTCAACCAGGACAAGATATCATTTATATTGTGCCGTTAGATGATTCTTTATTGATCGAAGCCAATGTTCGCCCTGCAGATGTAGGATTTTTACGACCAGGGTTGCCAGCGGTGGTGAAAATCTCTGCTTATGATTTCTCGATTTATGGTGGCCTTAAAGCGGTGGTCGAGCACATTAGTGCAGACACCATTATGGATGAAAAAGGAAATCCGTTTTATCAAATTCGCGTTAGAACAACCGAACGCAGTTATATTATTGGCAAGCAGGGCGAAAAGTTGCAAATTATTCCTGGGATGAGTGCAACAGTAGATATCTTAACTGGACAAAAGACCGTGTTAGAATATTTACTTAAACCCATTATTAAAGCAAAAAGAAATGCCATGAGAGAAAGATAGCGAATGATTTTGTTAGCATCGCAAAATCCAGCATTAGCGATCCAATGGCGTCAAGCATTAACAACACACTATCCAATATACGAAGTGGACCTTCATGATCTTCGCGCTTTGGAGTTATGTCTTAAAAAAGCGCCTTTTGATGTTTTAATCGTTGATTTGGCTTTATTGGGTGAAGCTGGGATCCATGAAATTTCAACGCTTAAAGCTATTCATCCAACCATTCACATTATAGTCATGGCCCAATTGATCGATAAACGCGAGGAAATTGCCGCAATTTTATTTGGCGCCAAAGCCTACTGCAGTCATGATCTTGATTTAACAATCTTACCTAAAATTGTCAAAACCATTTTAATGGATGAATTATGGGTGGATAGACATTTTGTCTCGCGTCTTTTAGCTGAAATTGCCGATATTACTGAAGCAAAACATGCTCAAGCACAGCAATTAGATAAGGGGATTGCTCAATTAACTCCGCGCGAAATCGAAATTGCACGTCTCGTGGCAACCGGGGCGAGTAACCGAAAAATTGCCGAGCAACTGAACATTTCAGAGCGCACGGTGAAAGCGCACTTGGGTGTGATATTTCGTAAGATTGGTATTTCGGATCGTCTTCAATTAGCTCTGTACATGACCCATCATCAAGAGTTGTCCTCCATCTGGCATCGCAGTAGGATATAGCATTTTTTAAACAATTCCCGTAAAGTGGTTTCATACGTAATGCGATACTCCAAGTAAAGTATGAATTTGTTTCCAAGCTAAATAACAATTGATATTGGATGCATAGAAGACTCAACCATGTTAAAAACTAAATTTTTAATCCTTATACCTTCATTCACTTTGGCTTTCGCAGGTGTTGCAAAGGGTTACACTCTTGCCGAAGCGGTTAGTCATACTTTGGCAACCTCGCCTGACTTATTAATAGAAACTAATGTTCGAGAAGAAGTCGATAAGCAATTGCGAGAGTCATATGCAGGTTACCTACCTACATTAGACTTAAATGCAGGCTGGGGCGATCAATATACCAACAACGCAACGACGCGAGGAGCGCTACCTTCTGATCCAAGTGGTACCAGCGGTACGCAGACATTGATCAGATCAGAGTTTGGACTTCTTGCTTCGCAAATGATTTTTGACGGTTTTGCAGTTTACCACGACGTTCAAGGACACAAGTCACGCGTCAGAGCGGAATCATGGCGAGTCAACAGCACAGCTCAAGACGTTTCTCAAAGCACCATTGAAGCTTACATTGATGTGTTACTTGGCCGAGAATTAGTTCGTATTGGTAGACTCAACCTGGCTAAAAATAATGAAATAGGCGAACAGATCAAAAAACGCAGTGAGAGTGGTATTGGTCGAAAAGCCGATTTAGATCAATCCATCGCACGAGTTGCCTTAGCTCAAACCAATCTGATGGCTTTTGAAGGGCAATTGCGTGATGCCGAAACAAACTTTTTACGACAAGTGGGGATCCCAGTTCCAGCTTATTTAGAGCATCCTGCCATACCAGCCCCATTCCCGACTTCAGAAGACGAGGCGGTAGAATCAGGATTAAGGGGCCATCCGACACTGCATGCAACGGTAGCAGACTACCAAGTCACTCGTGAAGAACATAAAGGTGCCAAAGCAGCATTTGTTCCTCGTCTCGATCTCCAATTAGGCTTAACGCACAATCATAACATCGATGGCAGTCCAGGTCCTTCCGACGATAGTACCGCGATGCTCAGAGTGCGTTGGAACCTCTTTAACGGTGGTAAAGATTTAGCGCGACTTTGTGAAACTGCTTACAAGATGCAAGAAGCGCAAGAGGTAAGTAATCGAGCTTATCGTCAAGTCGTTCAAGCAGTTCGATTTGCTTGGAACCTTTACGAAACCAATAAACAAGAAATGCGTTGGCTCAAAGAACACGTTGTCGCGAGCCAAAATACTTTTGAAGCATATCAAAAGCAATTTAATATCGGTCAACGCACATTATTAGATCTGCTTGACTCGCAGAATGAATTGTTTGGTGCACAATCTGCTTTAGCGCGCGGTAGGTACGATGAAATCAGAGGGATGTATCGTTTATTAAATTCGACGGGCTCTTTGACTAAGTACTTAAATATCCAATTGCCATATCAAGCTGATCCAAGTCCAACAGGCGTGATGGATGGTTCGATGAGGTTCTTTGATAAATCATCTGCAAAGACTTTTGAGAAATAATTGGGGCAGCGTTCTTTGGTGTGTGCTGTATCGCTTATGTGGGGACGGCCTCTGTGCCGTCCCGTCGCGCAGCATAAACAAGGGCAGCGGGCGGCCTTTAGCGATAAGCACTTGCATGCTAGTGAAATATAACGTAGGGTTTTGTCTTTCATTTTGAACCTATTTGAATTAGTTTAATGACTTTAGGTTTCTTGTAATGCAGACAACAAACGACTTCGGATCTACTTCACTCTCCAGACTGAGTCAAAATATCTTACCGTGGTTTATTTGTGGTTTAGCTGCTGCATTTTATTGCTACGAATATTTACTTCGAATTACCCCCGGTTTAATGATCCCTGAGCTCCAATTGGCCTTTAGTGTCAAAGGGCAATATCTAGATGCCACTTTAGTCGGGCATTTAAGCGCTTTTTATTACTATGCCTATACCCCAATGCAACTTCCGGTTGGTTTGTTGATGGATCGCTATGGTCCAAGGCGGATCTTAACCGTTGCGGTACTTTTATGTGCGGCTGGCACTGTGATATTTGGTTTAACCAAATCTTATTGGTTGGCCGCTTTTGGTCGCTTTTGGATTGGATTTGGCTCGGCCTTTGCATTTGTCGGTGTTTTAAAACTGGCTTCTGCCTGGTTACCAGCGGATCGCTTTGCACTGGTTTCAGGGTTAGCGACCACCTTAGGTATGATTGGCGCCATGATGGGTGGGGTCATCTTAACAGATCTCATTCAAACCATTGGTTGGCGTGATACGATCCTTTACTCTAGTTATATTGGTTTTATTTTGGTGCCTATCATTTGGTTTGTCGTCCGGGATGCGCCATCGACACTTTCCTCGGCTAAAGCGCGTGTCACCGAAGTCGTTTGCTTGAATTATCGTCAATTATGGCAAGAAATACGTTTTTCGATGAAAAATCTCCAAATCTGGTTGAACGGACTTATTGGTGGTTTACTGATGATGCCAACCGTCGTTTTCCCCGAGTTGTGGGGAAAACTCTATTTGCAAACGGTTCACCAGTTTCAACCCGGGGAAGCTTCACGTGCAGTGATGTTGACTTTCCTAGGGTGGGCAG
>JBIOEB010000132.1:0-3821 GCA_044445585.1 Candidatus Berkiellales bacterium | reverse complement strand
ATTTGCAGCGGTCATCACCATCGCTCCTGGATAACGATTTAAGGCTAAACCTATTCCAACGGCAATGGCCAAAAGAATAATTATTTTAAATAAACCTTTCATAGGTTATCCTTTTGAGGATGCTGCCTCATCTCAGAAAGCGCTTCTAGTGTATCTTGAATATTTGCCGTTGGATAGCCAATGGATTGTTGTTGCCATTCTTCAATTTGTTTGAGTAGCGTGATTTGCTCTTGATTGGCGGCAAAATAGGTTTGAATGTCATCGTGTAAGCCATGTAAACTCTCAGCATAAATTTTGTGATTACCATGAAGCAAAGCCCACTGTGTTTCTTCGATTTTGCCTTGAATCGTTCGTAAAATTTGTGCTTTATCTTGCGCTGCCAGTGCTGGCACCACTTTGTTTTCATCTACTTTGGTAACGCGCACCAAGCTTTTAAATTCTTGCCAGGTTCCTTGTAACGCTTTTTGCCATGCCGGCATTTCTTTATTTAAAGGTGGGTGAGCCACCGTTTTGACTTCAGTATTTTCGCTTAGCTGTTTAAAATGAAGATGGTCTAATTGATCCTTGGCGGTATTTAATTGCTCCCATAATGTTTCGCGATTAATTTCGGGCAAATTTTTAAGCACTGCAATATCTTTTGCTAATGCTTCTTTTAACGTTGCAAAACGTGGATCGTCACTTTTCGCGAGTTGTTCTTCCGCCATGGTTAAGGCGTTAATCGCACTTGAAATATCATGCGCCAGATTTAATCTTTCGTTGGCCATCAAGGCTAAAGATTTCACTTCGATCAAAATGGCATCACTGCTATTTGGACTCGGGCGTGCTTGCACGGTGGCTAATTGTGATTTAACCGCTTGTAAGGCTTGCTTGTCGGAATCGCGTTCTTTTACCAGCGCATTAATTTGATCAATAGCAGTCGCCGCTTGACTTGAAGTGGCGGTGGTGTCTGCTTGTTCTTGATGAATTTGTTTTTCGAGTTGCACCACTTTTAGATGCGAAAAATAGCTATAAACGGCTAAAGCGACTACCGCAATGGTGATAAGTATGCTCAAAAACAAAGCGATATGGGCAGGTTCAATTCGGGTGGGGGTGATAATGGCAAGATCTGTTTTGGCAGTCTCATCATCATTTTTAATAGTCATTGTTAGCTTTCTTCCTTTAGGGTTTGTCAGAATATTCTTTACCTTTTAAGGATATATTGCTTTGAGGATCAGGGAAACACCCACGAACACCCACCTAGTGAGACTTTCACTAGGTGGGCATTGGGAGTAAGTTTTAAAATTGCCTTCTAATTTCCTTCCTTAGGTTGGCTGCGTCTTTTTCGTCTAGTTTACCTTGAACACGTTCATACCATTCCATCGCAAGTCTCTGATCTGGGTCCCTGTGTTCACGACTCCTATATTGTTGAAAACCTAACGTCACGGCTTTTGGAGCATCATGCTCTTTTTTCATGATTTCTTCAAAAATCTTAGCCGGATCTGCAACCTGAACCATTGCTGCCATCATGGTTTGAGCAACTTGAGCTGCTTCGCCTTTTAAGCCGCTAATATCTAAACCAAATGCGGTTGATAAAGCCGATTGTGAAAGAACCAAGGCAGAATTCAATGCTGCGATGTCATCTAATTCCTCTTGATTTAGCAAGCTTCTCGATTGCGCAAGTTTTTGCTTTTGCTCTTCAGGCGAAAGCACTCGTCCGCCGCCCGCTGCCAGATTGATTTTTTGTTCTTTTTCATCAATCTCTTTCATTCTTTGGGATATATCTCCCTTCTTCAATGGCGCTCCTGCTGGACTTGTTCCCGCTGCAAGCGGCGCTGGCTTTTTACCTCCAGCTTTAAGCCCGCCGATAAGGGCTTTGAGCTCACTAGCCGCTTCCGGAGACGCAGGCGCTCCTGCTCCTAGAGAGGGGACTGCGGCACCAGTAGCCATGCTGACTGGCGGTGCTATGCCTTCTTTTTTAGGAGCAAATGCTTTTACCTTGACTCCTAGATCCTTGACTAACAGATCTAAAAGGGGTTTAGCACTTTCATCTACTATGCTGTTTTTAAGCAACATAGGAAGGCCCACTGCACCTTCACAATAATTTTTTGGATCAGAATAATCCCTTGTAATATAGCCTGAAGCAATTCCCATAATCAGCTTCTCATCAAATCCAGGGGTATTTTGTTTGCCAATAAAGGCTAATTCCTGCTGAATTTTTGCAATCATGACTTCAGGTTGATAGGCAAAGTCCTCCATCGCCGTCTGATCATGATATTCAAAATTGGGTAGCTCGCCATGTTTGGTAATAAATTTCACTAGATTCATGAGAAAGATCCCTTTCATTCCCATGACATCTTGTCCTTGCCACTTAATCAAATCGATTACCCGTTCTTCCTCTCCCTCTGCTTTTTTGCCCTTTATTTTATCTAACGCTGTCTTGGGCTTAGGTAAAAGATCGCGAAGTGCCTCACGAATAAGCATGGCCTCCTTTTTCGCTGCAACGTCATCATTGACTTTTCCAACTGCCACTACTCGCGCGTCATGTTCTTGTTTCAATTTCACTTCAAGCTCTTTTTGCTTATTGGTAATGCGAGTGATTTCTCCTGGGATCCGATCCGTTAACTCAAAATCAATCGCTTTAAGCATGGTTGAAACAGAAGCTGTATCCGCCGATAAACCTACGGCAAACAATAACTGAGTGATTTCTTTCTTCTGTGCTTCATATTCAACTTTCTTTTGATTAATGATATCAAGCATCTTCTCAAGCTCTTGTAATTCGGCAAGTTCCTTCATTGCATCTTTATTTCCATCATTGAATTGCTTGAGGAGAGCATTATAATTATCGATCTTCTTTTTCATCTCTCTTTGTTCTTCTTTCGCTGCATTAAAAGCATCCCGTGCTTGCGCGTATTCATCTTGGAGCTCTGCATAAAGCTCCGCTGAATCATCTTCGCCTAAAGTCTTCCCCTTTTGTTCTAATTCTGCATATAACGTTTTATGTTTATCCTTTGCCAACTGTTTTGCTTCTGCCTTGATTTGTTCAGGAGATTTTAGGACTGGCGGCGCTCCAAGTGGGGCTCCTGCTCCAATTGATGGTGGTGGCGCTCCAGGTGGCGGCGGCGGCGGCGGTGCTCCTGCTCCAGATGGTGGTGGTGGCGGTGGTGCTCCGAATTGTTTACTCATGGTGATATACTCCTAAATAAATGTATTAATTTTCAAATTAGAGTTGTTCTCTATACCCCCAATTTAGTTAAAATACAAACTCAAATCAAACGAAGTGGCCATTTTCGCCGACCAACGGTTATAAGCTGATATTTCAATCAGTTTGATGTGCAATAGGTCAACAATTAATAAAAATAAAAGAGCCGGCAAAAGCCGGCTCTAATGAGAGAGGGAACTTCTTAACCCCAGAGATAGGTATACTGCAGATAGCCAACGTTACTGGTGAACTTCTCACGTACTTCAAGATCGTACTTCACCGTAAATATCGAATTTTGTGAAACATAGCTATTGAGTGCTAATCCAAGATCAAACACAGTACGTCCGGGTTTCACACCATTGGTTGCAAAAGCTGGGCCACCACCGACAAATCCAGCAATGCTTTGCTCGCCATCGTTGTTAAAGTCATAACCAATCAACGCTGACAATTCTGGAACATAAACCACATCTCCATAAGGCATTGCCGATCCAACTTTAAACCCAATTCCACCTTGGAATTCATTGACATCGCTGTTGCTGACACTTAAATCCAAATCATCAGCACCTGTTTCGGTGTAATCATCCAATTGAAGATGGAGGTATTTTAATCTGGCAAACGGTGCAACGTAATAGGTTGGGCAATT
>JBIOEB010000131.1:0-3908 GCA_044445585.1 Candidatus Berkiellales bacterium | reverse complement strand
CTCTTAGCGAAGCAATCCAAAATATATCTTGAAAAGACTGGATTGCTTCGCTAAGAGCTCGCAATGACGGAACCCAGCTTCGCATCTTGTTTGAATGCTGCGCGCGCGGAATGAATCCGCAAGCGTGATGGCTATAGCGCAAATTCATTTTTTTTAAATCCCTCTTGTTCACAGCATAAAATAAAAAACGTGCATGTTCACGACTTTTGATCATTTTCTCTAATTTTTCTCTGATTTTTCTCGTTTCACAGTATCAAACAAACATTTTATCGATAAACTCACGCTTTTTAGCTCTTTTTTATTGCCAACCATTCAAATTTTATTTTAAACTGTTGCAGTTAATTCATTTATGCCCTTTAAAAATAGGCTGAATTACACGTTTTATAATTTTAACTGTTTTAGTAGTAGCAGTAGAGGTAGTATATGAAGCGTTCAGGTCCTGAACAGTCGAGCTCCGTTGGCAGCGAAAAATATAGCCCAGATAAAAAGAGAACCCGGGTAACCCGATTTCCAATAAATGTCCTAGCAAGAGCACCAAGAATTGCTGCAGAAGCTAATCCTCTGGCGATCCAAAAACACCCCGCTGAAACACCTATGGACGATGGGCGTTCGCCTTTATCTGAATTGCCTAGTGAGCTGATTACCGGTGAATTATACCTGCAACTTGATCCTCGAACATGGCTCAATCTAAGCCAAGTTAGCAAATATTTTCGAAGTGATGTTATCTGGGGAGTATCTTTTGCTAAATATTTCCCTGCTCAATTCAAAGCGGTGGCAAATAACTTTTTTACCGCCTTTTTTAGAGAATTCAAATACATTCATCGCTTTTTTGCCAAAACACCCGTCTCTCAATCATTGATTGTATCTACACTAAATAAAAAATTTGAACCGATTGAACAAGCCGATATCAGTGAAGATCTCAAAAGAGATTTATTTCAACTTGCTTTGTCATGCGGCCATACTGAAGCAGCAGAAAGAGGGTTTTTAGTGGATTTAGATCCTACTGAAGACGAAACATTTCTCTTCACCGCTAAATATGGAAGATTTATTCAATTTAAAAATTGCTTAGAAAAAGATAAAGAAAAATTCCAAGAAAATCAAAAACTTGAAGCTGACAAGCAAGAACCTACGTTAGGAACAATTGCTATCGGAAATGCATTAAAGCTTGCGGCCGATAATAAAGATCTACAGATGGTGCTGCTCCTTTTGCAAGAAAAAGGCTCCCAAATAGACCCACATGACTACTTTAAAGCCACAAAAGCTGCAATTATCGCGGGTTCGCTTGAGGTTGTAAAAGCTATTTGGCCATTTATGGATGGTAAAAGGGGCAATGTACAAGGATTATATGATGTTGCTGTTAAACATGGTAAGGATGATATTCAGGAACATTTGTTATCATTACCTTATGATATCGAACCTACAGGCCGTATGGAGAGATCAGATTCCGAACAAGAAAATTCTCAACATTCAAGTAGCACTGATGATGTAGAAAGAAAATCTCCCGTGAGGGATCCGAGTGCTGAACAAGCATTGCCTTTCTCTCCTCGAAGCTTCAGGCAGCCTACCGTTACAGTTGCTGAAGCTGAAACTGAAGCTGAACCATCGACCCCGTCTGAGCCGATTAGGCGAAAGTTGCGGTTTTTTTAACTGAAGGGGACCGCGCGTAGCGCAGAGGGATTTTACTGTGCCGTCATTTGTTTTGTCTGTGTCGTCCAAAATCCCTCTCGTTCGCTGTGCGCTCACCTCTCCCTTTTTCAAAGGGAGAGTTTATGTGGGCTCCGCCCACAAAGGTCGCGTAGCGACATAATGTCTCCCTTTGAAAAAGGGAGACCGCGCGTAGCGCAGAGGGATTTTACTGTGCCGTCCCGTCTATGCATCTTCAAGTGCGAGCGGTATATACAACTGCTTGTTTTCTTTTTCATTCAACCTAGCATGCTATCTATTTAAAACATACAATTCATAGTCACACGACTTGACTTGTTGTATCTTATAGGATACTATAAATGGACAGCATTAAAAGGCAAATTGAGATCTATTGTACTACAAATGGGAAAAAGCCATTTATTTCTTGGCTTGAATCTGTGAAAGACAAAAAATACAGATATAGAATTAAGGAAAGACTAGATCGCATCGCTCTTGGAAACATGGGCGACTGTAAACTAATTAAATACGGAATATTTGAATTGCGTTGTGATTTTGGGCCTGGATATCGAATTTATTTTGGAGAAGAAAACAAGAAAATAGTTATCTTACTTTGTGGCGGCGATAAATCAACACAAGAAAAGGACATTAAAAAGGCAATAAAATATTGGGAAGAATATTTATCGAGGTGAGCAATGACTAAACCTATTAAAAAGCCTATGACACGTAAAGGAAAAACAAAATCTCGTTCAATCGCTCTTAAGAAAAAACAACAACCCAAAAGTATTAGTTACCAAGAATATTTGATTGACTCCCTTAAATATCCTGAGGAAGCTGCTGGTTATCTTAATGCGGCGCTTGAGGGTGGTGATATTAACGTTTTTCTGCTGGCATTGCAAAATGTTGTACAAGCACAAGGTGGAATTTCTGCTCTAGCCAGTAAAACTCAAAAGAGCAGAACAAGTTTGTACAAGTCTTTGTCTGAAAACGGCAACCCTTATCTTAAAAGTGCAAATGAACTTCTGCTTGCTATGGGCATGCATTTTTCAGTTGTTCCAAATGATCAAAGATTATCGCGGTGACTTAACACTTCACTGCCGTCCCGGGTGGCTACGCGATGGGGGTTTCCTAAGGGGGAGAATCGCGATTCTCCCCCTTAGGTGCAAGCGCGGATTCATTCCGCGCGCAGCATACATACAAGGAGCGCAGCGGCTATCCCCGCCGCCAAATAGTCCCCTGTGCTGTATCCTCCAACACAACCCCTTTAGCTAACAACATCTGACGAATTTCATCGGCCCTTGCCCAATTTCGGGCTTGGCGCGCTTTTTCGCGCTCAGAGATCATTAATTCTATTTGGTCGCTGTTTTCAGTTTTACCTTGCAAGTAAGCAGTAGGATCACGCTCCAGTAAACCTAAAATATTGCCACAAAGTTTTAGCACGGCAGCATGTTCTATGTACTGAGGATCGCCCTTTTCACGTGCACTATTAAGCGCATGAACACAATCAAAAATAACCGAAATCGCTAACGGTGTATTAAAATCATCGTTCATGACTTCAATAAAGCGCTGATAAAAAGGATTATTAATGGGTTGCTCAGTAACGGTAGACAAGTCAACACCACGCAAAGCGGTATAAAGGCTTTCAAGTGCATTTTTGGCTTGCTCAAGTTGATCGCTGGCAAAGTTCACTGGGCTGCGATAATGACTCGCAATTAAAAAATAACGGATCACCTCAGAATCATAGGCTTTTAGTACTTCACGGATCGTAAAAAAATTATTTAAGGACTTTGACATTTTTTCTTTATCGATTTGTACAAAACCCACATGCATCCAGGTATTTACAAAAGTTTTACCCGTCGCACATTCAGATTGCGCACGTTCATTTTCGTGATGAGGAAATACCAAATCGGCGCCCCCCCCATGAATATCAAAAGTATCGCCTAAAGTAGCGGTCGACATGGCAGAGCATTCAATATGCCAACCTGGCCTGCCTTTACCCCATGGCGAATCCCAACTGGGCTCACCTTCTTTAGCCATTTTCCACAACACAAAATCGAGTGGCGAACGCTTTTCTTCGACAATATCTACTCGTGCGCCGGCTTGTAATTGATCTAAATCGCGATGTGCTAATTGCCCATAACTTGCATAACGATCCACTTGAAAGTACACATCACCATTATCAGCAATATAACCTGCACCATTTTTTTCAAGTTTCGCGATCATATCGATGATTTTATCGATATGCTGAGTGGCGCGGGGCTCTTCGT
>JBIOEB010000130.1:0-3979 GCA_044445585.1 Candidatus Berkiellales bacterium | reverse complement strand
GTGATGACCGCTGCAAATTGGCGGATAGATCTCCCCCTATGGTTAGGGGGCATATTTGTCATTTTGTTTATTATCCTGATCCATTTATTATTTAAAGTGCTAAGAGGGATCTTGTCGCTTCCTAACCTTTTTGGCAATTTATCTAAAGCCTATCGACAACGCAGTGCCAAGCAATTAACCCAAAAGGGATTGATGGCCTTAGTCGAAGAAGATTTTGCTCATGCAGAGCATGCTTTGGCCAAAGGCGCCCACCACAGCCCCTTTCCTTGGTTAAATTATATGTTTGCCGCCAAAGCAGCGCATGCTTTAGGCGAAAAGGAAAAAAGTGAAACTTATTTGCAGCAAGCAAAAACATTGATCCCCAATGGCAATTTTGTCATGAGTTTGATGAAGGCTAATTTGTTTTATTCCGAAAAGGAATACGAGCAAAGCCTTGCATTGTTGCTAGAACTTAATTCACAAGCACCTTATCACCCGCTGGTTTTAAGGCGTTTGCAAGAAGTTTATGTCGCACTGAAAGCATGGGATCCTTTGTTACAGATCTTAACAAAATTAAAACATTACCATGTTCTACCCATGCAAGAATGGCAAGCATTAGAGCGTCAAGTGTGGCGAGAAATTTTACTGCAAGATAAAAATACCTCGTTAGATCAAATCCAAACGATCTGGGAAAAAATACCCAAATCTTTGCAACGAACAGGCGAGATCGCGCTGATTTATGCAGAAGGGTTACAAGCACAGGGCAAAGCCATTGAAGCAGAAAAAGTTTTACGCAAAGCTTTAGAGCAATCTTGGCAAGAAGATCTGATCCATTATTATGGATTAATCACACACCCACAGCCTGAAAAATCTTTATCGACAGCAGAACAGTGGCTTAACCATCATCCTGAAAGCGCAGCATTATTGTTAACTTTAGGCCGTTTATGCGTTGCATTGATGCTATGGGGTAAAGCGCAACGCTATTTTGAAGCAAGCCTCACCTTATCGCCTTTACCCGAAACTTATGCTGCGCTGGGGGCATTATTAGAAAAAATGAATCAACCAGAATTAAGTGCGCGCTATTTTAAAACAGGATTACTGCTTGCAACGCCCTCGCAAGCCACTTCTTCCCTGCCATTGTTAGCGCCAAAACAGATAAAATAAATCATGAAATGGGTTCAAGCTAAAGTGGTTTCACAAAAGCAGTGGTCGTCACGGTTGTTTTCATTATTTGTTGAAGCCACTATTGCACCTTTTATTGCTGGGCAATTTATCCAAGTCGCGATGGATCAGAATGGCCCATTTCGGCCCTATTCATTAGTCAATGCTCCTTTTGATCCTATTTTAGAATTTTATTTTACCCTTTTACCACCAGGTGTTTTAACGCCACAACTTTCCCAGTTAAGCATGGGATCCCTGCTTTGGGTTGCAAATCATGCGGCGGGAAAATTTACTTTACACGAAATTCCTGCTGCAAAAACACTTTGGTTATTTGCCACGGGTTCTGGCTTAGGCCCATTTTTATCGATGTTAAAAACCGCCGAGCCGTGGCAACGTTTTACCAATATTGTGTTGGTCCACAGTGTTCGTGCTGCCAATGAGCTGAGCCATCAACCTTTAATTAAAGAATGGCAAGCACAACATCCTACGCAATTTCATTGGTTTCCTATTGTGACTCAGGAGGCGTCGCTTATTAATAGTCATGTCTTGTCAGAGCGCATCACCACTTTGCTGCAGTCAGGTAAGCTGGAGCGCTTAGCTCAGTTAGAATTAAATCCTACCACCTCTCAAGTCATGTTGTGCGGCAGCCCTTCAATGGTGGCGGATGTATGTGAAACCCTTCAAAAGCGGAATTTAGTGATCCACCGCCCCAGGCAGATCGGCCACATTACCGTCGAAAACTATTGGAAACTCTCTTCGTAACTCCGATATCAATCTTGCAAAAGTATTTAAGAATGCTTGCACACTTAAATAAAGTCACTTAAGTGTTTAATTTCTTGACAATAATTTGCGATCTAAGTATATTCCCGTGTCCAAGAGTAGGATATTTTCTTAATTTAGTGTAAGAGATTTGCCATGATTGGATTCCTGAGGGAATTTTTTTCAGATACACCTGACATCAGCAGCAGTACAGATCTGCCTCCGATATCAGACGCGCCTAACATCCATAGTGGATCGGATGTGCCACGTGCTACTGTTCGCAGGGGCCTATCAAAGTTAGATATATCGCAAACGCAAAGTGAACCATCAAGTGATGACCAAACTCCAAGTGACGATTTACGTTCTTCTCGAGACGATTTAAGCGCAACCCAAGATGAGTTTAACTCAACCCAAGATGAATTTAACCCAACTCAAGGTGAGTTTTGCGCAACCGACGAAGAGAGCGAGCCTGAAGAAGAACTCACTCCTATTGATCCCTATATTAATAGAGAAAAAGATTATTTTATTTACAAAGCGGGAAGGCATTTAAAAGTTGCCAGCCCGAAAAGCCCTTCGACTTCTGCAGCCCTTTCCCTTCCCACCGCACTCTTTGATTTAGATTTCTTAATCGATAAGGTCGATCCTGATTTTGTCCCTGCACTTGGCAAATTAGTAACAGGAGATTTTCTTAATGATGAAGTGATCAATGGTTATTTTGACTATTTATGTAATCATTTAAGCAAAGAAGGTAAAAAGGTAGCTTACTTTAAATCTAACTATTTTAATGAAGGTGTCGTTTCTGAACGCTGCTTAGATGGGTTAGCTTCAGACGGCAATATGAAAAAGCTCCGGGAAAAATCAAAAAATGCAGATGTTATTTATTTTCCAATGAGTAAGAATAAACATTGGTATCTTTTAACCGCTGAGAGGATCTCTGAAAATCGATTTGCTATTAGCCGATTAGATAGTTTTAATCGCACAGGGGTTCATCAAGAATTGTCTCAAGGCGTAGTAGACGTCTTAAACGCTGTATTTGATGAAAATGATGATAATCAATTTACTTTCACAAGCCATCTCATCCCTATACAAAGCAGCGAAACGGATTGTGGTGTGGCAATTAGTTATTTTGCAGGGATGGGTTCAGAACAAGTTGCTTCCTATGCACCTTATTGCGGGTTAAAGTGCGATTTTAGCGGAATTCGAAGAGGCATGTTTGATGCATTAATGTCGTTAGATGAATTTAAGAAAAAAAATGTGCTTGATACACCGCCTTCTCCTATTGCCCCGCAATTTAAACGTCAGCAATCAAAGATTCCTCGGCTCAAAGAAAAGGATACAACCCATCCAACTTCAAGCGACGAGCATGTCAGAGCAGAGTTCCGCTGCGTTTAACCTTTGACGAGTAAAAAGGGTTTTTGCACCCATCACCATCGCATAAGGGCCACTGGCAAAGACGTATTGTTTTTGAAAATGTGGATGTTGTTTAGCACAATATTCATGGACAAACCCAGTTGGGCCCTGCCAAGCTGGAAATTCCTCAGGCTTTGATAACACCAGCGTATAATGAAATTGCGAATGATCCTTTTGCCATTTCTTTAATAACTTTTCATCATAGGCATCTTCAGGTCGAGAGATCCCCCAATATAATTCAATGAATGAAGTAGGCCGCTCAACGAAAGCGGCAATGAGTAAAGCCTTGATCATTGCAAAACCCGTACCACCAGCAAGAAATAAAAGGGATTGACCTGGTTGAGTGTTGGCTAAGGTACAGTGGCCAAAAGGGCCACGAAAATAAATCACTTGCTGCGTTTTTAAATGCGTTAAAAATTGCTCGGCTAACGGATGTGAGGGATTATGTCTAAGGTGGAATTCAAGTTTTCCATCAATTTGAGGCGCATTAGCAATAGAGAGTGGCATGAGGGTACCGTTGAGTTCAACCTCGACATATTGACCTGCAACATAAATTAAGGGTTGTTCAATAGGGATAAAGGTTAATAAACTAATATCAACGGTGAGGGGAAGACTTTCAGCGTAACGATAAGCAAATTCCTTTAACATAGCTATACTCTTCCCACTTTGC
>JBIOEB010000129.1:0-4015 GCA_044445585.1 Candidatus Berkiellales bacterium | reverse complement strand
CTTATATCATCACCTTATCTTCTGCAAAACCTTATGATCGATCCTTTTGGCTAAGTGCCTTTATCATTTGGTTAAGCATTGCTTTGTGGATCATTTTTCAACAAAATTTGAATGGGATCCCAGCGGTTATTGTTTTTTTAGCTCTGCTTTTCAGTGCTTGCATGATTTGTCATGGAGAACTTATTCGTCTTAAACCCCACCAACAAGATCTCACGCTTTTTTATTTATTCATTGCATTGGGTGGGATGCTCGGAGGGCTTTTTACTAATGCAGTTCTTTTATTATTGCTAACACAGTGGTGGGATTTTTATGTGCCAATGATAATCATCACACTGCTGGTGGTGATGTTAGGGATCGATCAATTGCAAAAAGCAAAACACCTATGGAATTTGGGAGTGGCTTCAATTAGTGTAATGGTATTTTTAGCATTACTGTGCGCGATATTTTACCAAATTTATTTCCCCAAACAACATTTAATCGCAGCCGAGCGTAGCCTTTATGGATTTTTGCGCGTATTTGATGATCGCTACCCTGATCCCACCCTCAATGATCGCAGATTGATGCATGGAACTATTATTCACGGTTTAGAATATCAAGATCCTGCCAAAAAACTTTGGCCAACTTTATATTATGGATGGAATTCAGGCGCAGGCATCGCGATTAAGTTTTTAAGAGAAAATACCACCAGGCCATTAAAGATAGGCGTCGTGGGTTTAGGCTGTGGCACCATTGCAGCCCTAACCCATCAAGGTGATGAAATTACTTTTTATGAGATTGATGATAAAGTAAATAAGATTGCTCACCATTATTTTTCTTTTTTAAAATTATCTGCGGCTGCAAATCAGATCATTCTGGGCGATGCGCGGATCCAATTACAAAAAGAATTATCCCTTCCTCATTTTCGAAAGTATGATCTGTTAGTGATTGATGCTTTTAACGGTGATGCTATTCCCTTTCATTTAATCACCAAAGAAGCCATGCAAATTTATCGAGATCATTTAACAGAAGATGGGATAATTGCCTTTCATACCAGCAATACTTATTTGGATTTACTCCCGGTGACCAAAGCCTTAGCAACGGATCAACATTGTGCATTTTATTGGTTAAAGAGCCATCAGGAGATCAGTAAAGATATCGTGCCATCCACCTGGGCGTTAATTTCTTGCCATAAAGAATTAGCACCATGGTTAAACAAACAACGAGGATTTGATTTAAAACCAACCGCCGAAGTGTCGCCTATCCTGTGGACGGATGATTATAATAGTATTTTGCCCCTTTTACGATGGCGGTAAGGATGGCGCCTCGTCTACAAGCAAAGTGGATTGGGTATAGACCATTTTGCCGAGCGGATTGGGATGAAGCGCATTAAATAATTTTTCACTCAGAAATCGCCCAAATGCTGCGTAATTTTGGGAAGCTTCATCAATGGAAGACCATGGACCGCGGTAAATTCTCACGCCCATTTCTAAAGCGTGGAATACATGATTAGGTAATATATTGGCACTGCCAATGAATTTGAAATGCTGAGGATTCAGTATTTCCATTTTGTTGCCTTTGATCAAAGACAAGGCCAAAAGCCAAGCCAGGCTAAGACATAAGTTAAATGGCGTCCCCAAGGGGATTCGAACCCCTGTTACCGCCGTGAAAGGGCGATGTCCTAGGCCTCTAGACGATGGGGACTAGAGTATTAATCTCGAAGGCTTTCGCTTGGTGGAGCTAGGCGGGATCGAACCGCCGACCTCTTGCATGCCATGCAAGCGCTCTCCCAGCTGAGCTATAGCCCCGGGATATGAGGCGTCGATTCTACGATTGGGCAATGAGTTATGTCAACCCCGGGCCCTCGATTTGTGATAAGGCGTCAGTCAAGCGCTGAAGTGTTCTTTCTTTACCAAGCAAATAAAGCGTGACATCAATGGGAGGCGATACGGTGCTTCCGGTGATCGCAACACGAAGCGGTTGAGCAATCACACCAAGTTTAATACCTAGCTCTTCTACAAGGGATTTCAATTGATCGTGAATAGAGTCTTTGGTCCAATTCGAAAGTGATTTTAAACGCTGAGCAAATGCATGCAACGCTTTGATCGCATCGTCGGTAAAATGTTTTTGGCTAAGATCCCCTTCAATGATGATATCGTCGGTGTAAAAAAATTGGCTTTTTTCTGCCATTTCGACTAATGTTTTGCAGCGCTCTCGTTGTGCAATCACAATTTCCTTTAAATCGGGGCCTTTAGCGACATCGATGCCCAATTTTTCTAAATACCATTTTAATTCATTTGCAATGTCACTTTCAGGTTCCGTTTTTAGATAATGTTGATTTAACCACAGTAATTTTTCAGGATTGAGTGCAGTGGGTGCGACATTAATAGCATTCACATCAAAATAATTAATCATTTCTTCTACCGAAAATATTTCTTGATCACCATGTGACCACCCTAACCGCACCAAATAATTAATTAAGGCTTTAGGTAAAATTCCTTCGTCGCGATATTGCATCACACTCACTGCACCATGACGTTTCGATAAGCGCTTGCCATCCGGGCCTAATAGCATAGGCATATGGCCATATTCAGGGATAGATTTATTCAATGCTTTAAAAATGTGAATTTGTCGCGGGGTGTTATTGATATGATCATCGCCGCGCAACACATGGGTGATCCCCATATCGACATCATCGACTACCACGGTAAAATTATAGGTTGGGGAACGATCCGATCGCTCGATAATTAAATCATCTAATTCGGCATTTTGAATTTCAATTCTACCACGCACCAGATCATCAAATACAATTGTACCGGTTTTAGGCGTTTTAAAGCGGAGCACATAAGGCATATCGGCATGTGCAGGGGGATAACGCAAACAATAGCCATCGTATCGCGGTTTTTCTTTCGCTGCGACTTGTTGTTCACGTAGCACTTCTAAACGTTCTTTGCTGCAATAGCATTTATAGGCATGACCTTGTTCTAATAATTGTTTAGCAATTTGGTGATAACGATCAAAACGTTTTGTTTGAAAAAAAGGCCCTTCATCCCAATTCAGACCAAGCCAATTCATGCTGTCGATAATAGCATCCACGGCTTCTTGGGTGGAACGTTCAAGATCAGTATCCTCAATGCGTAAAATAAATTTGCCATGATTTTTTTTCGCCCACAACCAGCAAAATAATGCGGTGCGAGCGCTGCCGACGTGGAGGAATCCTGTGGGACTGGGGGCAAAACGTGTAATCACCATATTGAAATTTAATCCTTAAAAACGATGTGGTTATGGACGGACTTATGGATGCCTCAGAGTATATGGATGCCTCAGATTATAAAGCACATGCCAGTGGAAGCGTGAGGGCTTATGTTAGAATTTTTCGAATTTGGGCGATTAGCTTAGGGGTAGAGCGCTGCTTTCACACGGCAGAGACGATCTAGCTCACGAGCTGACCAATTATTTTGGATAGACTCATTCTCATAGAATGTTCTCGCCTCTGGCCGGTCAACTCACATCGGGGATCTAAAATGAGTCCATGAGAGGTTTTGATTTAAATGATCTGTTCAAATTTCTCACGCACTGCGTGAGATTTTGGCAGAGAGGCACCAACTTTATTTTAAATGCACAACATGTAATACATTTCTAACCAATGATTCAGCTTAAATTGGATGTCCCGATAATACTATTTCTAACCAATCATTCAGCTTAAATTGGATGTCCCGATAATACTACCCTCAGTTTAAATTGAATGTCCCAATAAAACTGCCCAGCACAACATGTAATACATTTCTAACCAATCATTCAGCTTAAATTGGATGTCCCAATAATAATCCATAATAATTAATCCAACGGGCGCAGATTACCCCATAGAAAACCCTATTATTCTGGGCATTGCATGCTGTTGACCTATTTAGAAACAGTAGAAGAATAATAATTTATTTTTAATTGGTGTCTTAACTTGTTGATTTTAAAATCAATATAAAAAAGGTGACCTAATATGTGTCCAGAAACCTTTAATGATAAAATAAAATCATTGTTACAT
>JBIOEB010000128.1:0-4224 GCA_044445585.1 Candidatus Berkiellales bacterium | reverse complement strand
TTCACGTTAGCAATTAAACCAAATCCGCCATGGCTTGCCAGTTGCATTAACATATGATCAAAAAATCCAATTCCGGTGTTCACTAGCAACTTATCCTGACTATCAAGATCCACTGACATTTCAATTTCAGTTTCTTTGGTTTTTCTCACCACGGTGGCTGTTCTGCCTTTATTCAAGATGACATTGACCACTTCCTGCCAACTCTGCGTTGCCGGGGTGCCTAATTTAATCCCTGTTATTCCCATATTTTTTGCTAGCAGTAGATCAGAGTCGCGATCACCAATCACATAAGAATGTTGTCGGTTAATGACTTGAGTATTAAGGTATTCGATCACCAACCCTACTGCAGGTTTACGACAATCACATTTATCTTCTTCAAAATGCGGGCAAATTAAAGTATCTTCAAAATGGATCCCTTGAGAGCACAGTATTTTAAGTAACAACTGATGAGGCGCATCAAAGGCGGCTTGAGGAAAACTCTTCGTGCCCAAGCCATCTTGATTTGAGATCATCACCAAACGATATCCCGCTTCTTTTAACGCATGTAGTGCCAAAATACTCCCTGGTATCAGGTCAAATTTATCAATACTATCTATTTGCTTATCTTCCGGCTCAATGAGGATCGTACCATCGCGATCGATAAATAAAAATTTACTTTGCATAATATTCACTCAATACTTTGAATAATTGTTGATTTTCATCCGCCAAACCAATGGTGATCCGGACACAATCCTCCAGCATGTATTCTTTGCTTAAATTACGCAAATAGATCCCATTTTTTTCACAATGGTTGATCAGAGCGGTTGCGTCGTTAAATTTAACCAATACAAAATTGGCGTCACTTCGCCATATTTTTTTGACACCCTTAAGCGTTGAAAGGTTTTCTTGCATTCGTTCTTTATGCGCTTTGATATAAGTGATCTTTTCACGCAATCCGATCTTTTTTTTCGCTATCGTTAACAATGTTTTTAATGTGAGTACCGAAAAAGGATACGGTGGCATCACTGCTTGCAACTTGGGGATCAATGGCTCGGGTGCAAGCAAAATGCCACAACGCAATCCAGCCAATCCATAGGCTTTAGATAACGTGCGAAGGACAATCAAATTATCAAAATGTGATAGATCTTTCGCTAGGCTATCTGCTTCCGTAAACTCAATATAAGCCTCGTCCACCACGACGATCGCTTTATCTTTTACTGCCGCAACCAGTTTTAGAATTTCTGTTGCTGAAACGAGATTACCGGTTGGATTATTCGGAGAACAAATAAAGATTAACTTCGTGTTGTGAGTCAATTTAGCGATAATTTGCTGAAAATCCGGCGCAAAGTTTAGTCGCTCTTGTAACGGCACTTCAACTATTTTTGCCCCTTGTATCATTGCCGACTGCGCATACATGCTAAATGTGGGGGGGCAAATAATCACTTCATCCAGATAAGGCCGGCAAAATAATCGTATAATAATATCGATCCCTTCATCACTGCCTCGAGTTAACATCAGTTGGCTCGACGGCACTTGATAAATCGCAGCAAGCTCTGTCAAAAGAGTTTCACCAATGGGATCGGGATAACGATTTAAACCATCATCCCAAGGTGCCTCATTGGCATTCAAGCGAATTCCGGTTAACGATCGCTTCACCGAATAAGGCGTGATCTGCTGTAATTCTGGGCGGATAAGCTTGACTGACATTACACTTTCCTCGCTAAACGAATGCTAACCGCATTCTCATGAGCCCCTAATTGTTCCATTTGCGCAAAACGCTTTGCAACATAGCCGATCTTTTCCAACCCTTGACGATTCACCCGTTGAAAACCAATCCATTTCATATAATCGCCTACCGATAAACCACTTAAGCTTCGACTAAACCCTGCGGTAGGAAGTACGTGAGTGGATCCGGTAATATAATCGCCCAATGTTTCAGCGGTCCATTCTCCTAAAAACACCGAAGCCGCATTATTGACTAATTTTTTATACTTTTCAGGATCTTTTAACTGCAAGCTTAAGTGCTCCGGTGCATATTGATTACTGATCTCAAAAGCTTCCACCAAAAACTCCACCACAATGATCTTACTATTGGCCAAAGATTGCTGCGCAATATCTCGCCGTGGCAGCACTTCTAATTGATCTAATACTGCCGTTTTAGCCCGCTCTGCAAATGCTTGGCTGGTTGTAACTAAAAAGACTTGAGAACAAACATCATGCTCGGCTTGCGAAAGTAGATCTGCTGCTACAAAATCTGGATCTGCAAATTCATCTGCAATCACCATCAATTCAGAAGGGCCTGCCGGTAAATCGATACTGATGTTGGTATTTTGTGCACAAAGTTGCTTTGCCGCGGTGACCCACTTATTCCCTGGCCCAAATATTTTATCGACCTTAGTTATGGTTTGTGTACCATAAGCCATTGCGGCAATGGCCTGAGCACCACCGATTTTATAAATATGTTGGATCCCACATTCAACCGCAGCCACAATAATATAAGGAGATGGCACGCCATTGGATGCCGGAGGTGCACATAATATTCGATTTTTGCAACCCGCCACCTTCGCCGGCACACTCACCATAATCACGGTTGAAACCAAAGGCGCCGTCCCTGCGGGGACATACAATCCGACGGATTCGATGGCGCGGGCTTCGCGTTCGCAGACGACGCCATCTTTGCTATCAAACTGTAAATCTTTGGGATATTGCGTCTGATGATAAGCACTTATTCTGGCAATTGCATAGCGAATATCACTTAAATGTTCCTCTGAAACCATCTTAAAAGCATCGGCTATTTCTTGTTCGCTGACTTTGATTTGCGCTAATTTCACTTTATCAAATTTTTCGGTATATGAGAGTAACGCCTCATCTCCATTCTTTCGAACAGCTTCGATAATCGCCAAAGTGGGTTCTTTCATTTCCGACAGATCTTGCAAAGTAGCTCGCTTTAAGATTTGCTCTTTTTCTGAGGGTGTGAGTTTATTCCAGGTTAATATTTTCATCATGACTCCTTACATCATCATTTTTTCGACTGGCATGACCAAAATACTACTGGCTCCTGCTTCTCGTAATTTTTCTAGGGTTCCCCAAAATACGGTTTCCCGCGAAACCACGTGAACCGCTACTTTTTCTTCTGATCCTATTAAGGTGAGTACCGTCGGGATCTCTGAACCGGGAAGAAGTTTTTGAATGGTCTCCATGGCTGCTTTAGGTGCATGGAATAAGATATATTTACTTTCTTGTGCTTGTAAAACGCCTTCTATTCTTCGTAATAAAACTGTTAAGATCTCATTTTTAGATGCACTCAGATTTTGCGTTTTCACCAAAACCGCTTGGCTCTCTAAAACCGTGACCACTTCTTTTAAATTGTTTTCACCTAAGGTTCTTCCCGTTGATACTAAATCACAAATGGCCTCGGCCATGCCTAATCGAGGCGTTATCTCAACTGAACCGGAGATCTCTATTATTTCTGCTTGGATTTGATTTTTTGTTAAATACGATCCCAGTAGGTTGGGGTAGCTGGTTGCAATTCTTTTTCCTTCAAAATAGCTGAAATCACTGTAGGAAACTTCTTTTGGTATGGCCAGTGTTAAACGACAACGTCCAAACCCAAGGTTTTTGATTCTTTCAAGTGTGTTTTTTTTAAAAGCAGTTTCGTGTTCTGAAAGCACATTTTCGCCAACAATTCCTAAATCACAAACTTGATCACGAACCAGCACTGGAATATCGTCATCTCGGACTAAGAGGACATCCATCGGGAAGTTTTCGGCTGAATAAAATAGGGAAGATTTAGAAGAGAGCAGTGTTAAACCACAGCGTTTAAGCAAATTAAGCGAATCATCGCTCAACCGGCCTTTTTTCTGGATCGCGAGGATCAGTCTTTCGTTTGGTTGCATGATATTTCCTTTTTATTCTGTCATAAATGAGTGAATATCCCCCCGAACCTAACATTAAGCTGCGCGCTACTCGCCCGACGGTAGTGACGCTGACGCCTGTTTGTTCATAAATTTTGCGATAGGGCAATCCTTCTTGGATGGGCCCCACCACATGCCAACGATCCGCCATGGCTTGGCGTTCGGTTGGGGTACATAAATCTTCAAAAAATCGTTTTGCTTCATCGATGGATGAAAGCGCTACAATCGCCTCATAAAGTCGATGCTCTGGTTCCTCCAGGTCGTTTTCATGCGTTTTAGCGGCAGGTCGTTTCATGTTATCGCTCCGGACAATGTAATAATGTATTAATAC
>JBIOEB010000127.1:0-4308 GCA_044445585.1 Candidatus Berkiellales bacterium | reverse complement strand
GCTCAGGCCCATCGCCCTTACCCGTAATGACCAAACGAACCGGTAAAAATAGAGCTTTTCCGCTTTTGGCAGTTTCTTTTTTGACTTGATCAATCACAGCAGCATAATTGTCACCATGCTGCATAATGGCTTGTTTTAAAGTTTGAAGGAAGTCTTTGCCTGATTCTTTTATTTTTAACAGAGTCTCTTCTTCCGGAATATATTCTGGGGATAATAATCGTTTAGCCCAAAATTGCGCATCTTCCGGCAGAACCACATTTTGCCTAATGACTTGGATAAATAATTGATATTTATCTTCGGTGATCCATTCTGTTACAAAAGGTTTAAGCCACTCCCATAATGCTTCATCCGATTTTTTCAATATGGCTTCTTTTTGCCAATGTTTCAGCTGCGCCAAATCAAATCGGGCCGGTGCGCGGCCAATATGCGTTACGGAAAAATGTTGCCCTAATTCTGCTAGCGATAATAACGCTTCATTTTCAAAATGGTGGCCCAAACGCGACAAATAATTATTAACGGCTAACGGAAAATAGCCTTGATCGCGTAAGCTTTCTGCCGATTGGCTGCCATTACGTTTGGATAAAGGCTTGCCATCAAAACCTAAAATCAGCGGCATATGACCATATTGCGGGACCTTTAGGCCTAATGCCTTTAGCACTAATAATTGCCGTGGTGTATTAGTAAGATGATCTTCCCCTCGCATCACATGTGTCACCTGCATTAAGGCATCATCGACAGCATTGCAAAACATAAATGACGCTGACAGATCGGCTTTTTGAATAATAAAATCACCAATATCATTAGTCGCAAAGTTTTTAGGGCCTTGAATAAAATCATCAAAGCTTATCGTTTCATCATCGGGAATGCGAAAGCGTAAAGCTGGGACGAGCCCCTTTGCTTTTTTGACTGCTTGCTGCTCTGGGGTTAAATGACGACACGTACCAGGGTAACGTGGCGGCAACCCGGCATTGAGTTGGTTTTTTCGGGCAATGGTTAATTCCGTATCGGTACAATAACACCAATAAGCCTGGTGGTTTTGCAGCAATTGTTGATAAAATTTTTGGTAAATTCCAACGCGCTGTGCCTGAAAATACGGCTCATGTGGCCCACCACATCCAGGCCCCTCCTGCCAATGTAAATCGAGCCATTTTAGATCTCGGATGAGAAAATCCGCAAAATCTGTGCCTGAACGGGCTAAATCGGTGTCTTCGATCCGCAATAAAAAAGAGGCGTCTGGAAAGTGTTTTTTCTGTGACAGCGCAAAGAGCACATTAAAGAGTGCGGTACGTAAGTTACCTAAGTGCATTAAGCCGGTAGGACTCGGACAAAATCGCGATTTAAAAGAAACTGGTGTTACCATGAAAATAACATCTCACATAAAGTTAGTTAAAATCAATAAAATGCCTATGGCTGCTCATTTGCATACATGATACCCTAATCTTTTTATTTTTACTTCGCACGGAGCAGAATATGATTGTTTTTCATACCAATTATGGCCCAATCACCCTTGAGCTCGATCGGGAAAAAGCCCCCAAGACTGTAGAGAACTTCTTGGAATATATCAATCAAGGTTTTTATGAAAATACTATCTTTCATCGCGTCATTCCGGGTTTTATGATCCAAGGCGGTGGCTTCGAACCCAATATGGCGCAAAAAACACCCTTTGCCGATCCTATTCAAAACGAAGCCAAAACGGCGCTTAAAAACCAAATTGGCACCATCGCCATGGCGCGAACCAATGCCCCCCATTCTGCAAGCTCACAATTTTTTATTAATGTCGCGGATAATGCTTTTTTAAATCATCGCGGCGAAACGCCCGATGGCTGGGGTTATTGTGCGTTTGGTCGAGTGACGGATGGAATGGATGTGGTAAACACCATTGCTAAAGTCAAAACCGCGCGCAAAGCTGGGCACGATGATGTCCCTGTTGAAGATGTCATTATCCAAAGAGTTGAAATCATTGACAACGATTAAACCTATCTATTTTATTTCTGATCTGCATTTATCGGTGCAAGATCCAAAAGGGTTAGAATTATTTATAAATTTTATTTCTGGCCCTGCTGCTAGTGCGCATCAACTTTATATTTTGGGCGATTTATTCGATGTCTGGGTGGGGGATGATCTAAACGTAGAATTTCAACTTCAGATCCAAAAGGCTTTAAAAGCGCTTACTTCTTCGCCGGTTGAAGTTTTTTATATGAACGGCAACCGCGATTTTTTACTTTCAACTCGCTTTTTACAAGAGGCAGGTTGTCACCGTTTAACCGATCCGTATCGCTTTATATTGCATGGGATCCCAACGTTGCTGACGCATGGGGATAGGCTATGTACCAAAGACATTGCTTATCAACGTTACCGAAAAATAGCGCAAAATCCCCTAACAAAATGGTTATTTTTATATTTACCCAAAAAGATACGCGAAGCGATCAGTCAAAAACTTCGCAGGAAAAGTCAGGAATATCAGAAGAGCCAAATAAACGATATTTTAGATGTGACAAAAGACGCCGTCGAAACATGGATGATCCAATATCAAGTAACGCAGTTAATCCATGGTCACGTTCATCGACCAAAAATTCACGACCTTACCATCAAGGGGAAAAAATCAAAACGGCTTGTGCTTGGCGATTGGCACCGAACAGGCAGCGTGATGATGAGTACGCCTAACGATATGACACTCGCCACGTATGATCCCCAAAAAGGCTTAAATCCTCAAGAATACTATGCTTTGGTGGATTTAATCGATTTGGTGGGTTGATCTTTTTTGACGGCAGCTGCCGCAACATGCTCTTTTTCTGCCATGATGAGTGTTTTACCATTAGGAATAAATTCTAAATTATGAGACATATATCCTAAGGCAAAACCGAGTATCAAGCAGATCACAGGAGCTATCAACCGGGTGTAGGCGTTAGTTTCACTCGAAGGTTCCGCGATCTTGAGATCGCGATAATCAAAACGTGTTTTTGCTATCTGGGTCAATGCAAGGTTCCTTTCACAATTACCCCGTCGTCCGAATATATCCTAGCTATGTGCTAGATTCAACAAATTTATGATTCTTTTTTCATGTTACAAAGTAGGTTGCCACACTTTTTGCATCTGCACTTGATTGTCAACCATTTGTGTTTATGGTAAATGAACTTTTCTACCAACATAGCTGTCCCTTTAATAGACATCCAATAAATCAATGAATAAAGAAAGGTGGATAAACATGCAGCCCAACGCCTATGAAATAGAAGAAGTCGGTAACGCGCTGATAGTCATCGGACATTCAGATTACAGTAAAGAACAACAAGAAAGTATTAATACTTTTTTGCGTAGTTATGGACAAGAACTTAACGAACCAGAAATGAAAAAAATATTTAATAATAACATTGAAATCCTCGATGCCATTAAAACGCTCAACGAATTTGCAAATCATTTTCAGGATGAAAAAGATATTTATGCGGAATTTAAGCAAGAAATTGATGAGCTGATTATTATGATTAATGATCAGGATGATTGGATTAGTATTTAGATTACTGCCCTCGCCTTAGCCATTCACTTTGCCCCTTTCAGGGTACTATCACTATAAGTTTTCATCCGAATAAGTTTTCATCCGATATTGTGCTCATTTATCAAGTGCAGCAAGATCATGTGCTTGTAGAGCAAGATCATGACTGCAAGATCGGATAAGATCGTGGTGCAAGCGAGCGGTATGCCAGAGTTGGTTTTACATAATCGTTTTCGCTTAAGCCATCCCTGGCCCGACGAGTGCATCCATGCACTCACGGTCGCTCAAACAATTATCTAAAACCTCTCTGGCCCGACCTCTTTCCCGTAATTTAAATGATCCTAGCTGCAAGCAATATACGTAAACTTTGTTTTTCCGAAACTTAACAAGCTCATGTCCTGTTTTCCCGGGATTTAGTGACTCTTAGCAAACCGTGTTTAATACCCGGGATCCATGATTGCCCCCCGTATTAAGTCAACCTCGTGTCCTGTTTTCCCGGGATTTAGTGACTCTTAGCGAACCGTGTTCGCTTAGAGACACTTAATACCCGGGATCCATGATTGCCCCCCCATATTAAGTGACACTAACGCTCGTAAACTCGATAAGTGTTTCTAAATTCCTGGGGTTACCAAAAGTGAACTATAGAATTTCATGCGAAATTATAGCTTGCAGCTAGGATCATATAAATTACGGGAAAGAGGTCGGGCCAGAGAGGTTTTAGATAATTGTTTGAGCGACCGTGAGTGCATGGATGCACTCGTCGGGCCAGGGATGGCTTAAGCGAAAACGATTATGTAAAACCAACTCTGGCATACCGCTCG
>JBIOEB010000126.1:0-4528 GCA_044445585.1 Candidatus Berkiellales bacterium | reverse complement strand
GGCTTCGCCCACAAGGGTCGCGTAGCGACATAATGTCTCCCTTGAGTGGGCTTCGCCCACAAGGGTCGCGTAGCGACATAATGTCTCCCTTTGAAAAAGGGAGACCGCGCATAGCGCAGAGGGATTTTGGATTTTGCTGTGCCGTCCCGCATGTCGTAGTGAGAAGAGTTATGTTCGTTATTATCGATTGCAATAATTTCTACGTCTCCTGTGAGCGCGTATTCAATCCTAAGTTAAACGGTAAACCCGTGGTGGTGTTATCCAATAACGATGGATGTGTAGTCGCACGTTCTAACGAAGCCAAGGCGTTAGGATTTAAAATGGGAGATCCTATTTTTCAACGCAAGGCTTTAGTTCAGCAACATCAAGTTCGTGTGCTCTCGTCTAATTATCGTTTATACGGAGATATGTCTCATCGTGTGATGGCGAGTTTAAAAAATTTTTCTCCGGATTATGAAGAGTATTCAATCGATGAGATGTTTCTGCTGTTACAGGGCTTTGAGCAATGGGATCTGAATAAGTATGGCAAAGAAATAAAGCAAAAAGTGTGGCAAAGTACTTATATTCCTGTGTCTGTTGGTATAGGGCCTACTAAAACCTTAGCTAAAGCTGCTAATTTTTTTGCAAAGCGTCAACCCTTATTTGAAGGGGTTTGTGTGTTAGATGATCTTGATCGTACTTTAGTTAAGCTGGCAGAGATCCCCATAAGAGATGTTTGGGGAGTAGGGGGAGCGCTTGAAAAAAAATTAAAACTTCTTGGAATGATGACAGCACAAGATCTGGCAGAATGTGATCTTAAGTTCATTCGCAGCAAATTTAATGTGGTTTTAGCCAGAACAGCGCTTGAATTAAGAGGGGTTTCGTGCCTTGGGTTAGAAGCAATTGCTCCTCGTAAAAGCATTGTGGTGTCACGTTCCTTTGGTCAAACGATCATGGCGTATCAAGATTTACGCGAGGCTGTTGCGAATTTTGCTAGTAAAGCCGCAGAAAAGCTCAGGCAGCAACATTCTTTTGCCAGTGCTATTACCGTATTTATTAGAACAAACTGTTTTAGCCAAAGAGATCCACAATACTCAAATTCTATTTGTATGAAATTACCTAAAGAAACAGCGAATACGGCTTGGATCTTAAAGGTAGCTATTCAAGGATTAAAAGAAATATTTAAAGAAGGGTTTCGTTATAAAAAAGCCGGGGTCATGTTGCTTGATATTATTCCCGATCATATTAGACAAGGTGATTTATTTATTGATCATAACGAGATGAATAATATTGCTTTGATGGAAATAATGGATGAAATAAATGATAAGTATGGCAGCCAAACCGTACAGTTTTCGGTGTGTGGCCTAAAAAAGAAGGCTTGGAAGATGTGTCAAGCACGAGTATCGCCGCAATATACCACGCAATGGAGTGACATTTTAGTGGTTTATGCAAATTGATGGCTCAGTCACGAGCAAGGCTTGTTTGGATAAAAGTGTTAACGTGTCTTGGCAAATAGCTTTAATTTGATTGATTCTTTCATTTTCATTTTGAATGATCTGATGATGCTTATTTAAAATAACTAAAGTGCCATCATTGATATAAAATTCAATGAGGCTAACAAGAGCAGCGATATCGTTGCACCCATCAAGATAGGGCAAAAGTACTTCAGCGACTGGGGTTAAACGAATATTTTCATGACGATGATTTGTCACCTGATCTTGCACTTGGGCTTGATATCTTGCTAATGGGCAGGCGATGGGTTTTGCGCTTACCTTCAAAGGATCGTCTTCAAGGTAAAAGCTCGAGTGCAAATAGGGTTGCTGAAAATCCTTTTCATCCATCATATAGTGAATAGGAAGGTTTTGATGACATAATAAAGTGCAACGAAATCGACGATTTTTGATAAAATCGAACTGTTGACACAGTTTGATCATGTGTGTTTCATGAGGTTCTTCCATTGGTAAAAAAGGGGGGTTCACCATATTGGACAAATAGGCATCTGCTAAAAAACATAATTGATAGCGATGTGCTTGGTCCATAAACTGATATAAATAAAGGGGATTATTGATATCCGAAAGGTGTTCATGAATGATTTGACTGTCGGAGTGCTCTAAGATTAATTTAATTTCATCGCTTAAAAGAGCAGCATAAGAAGTATTTTCATTGTTTAATTCAAGTAACAAATTGCTTAAAAAGGATCTTGCAGCTTGTGCTTTTGCGAGCGATCCGTGAATATTTTTGGTATACAAAAGCATCATTTCTCTTACCGTATTTCCAATATGCCACCCCGGAAACGTATTATAGCTGACGTAAGCAATGCCATTTTTTGATAAATTGTCATGGCATATTTTAAGTATTTTATCTCTAACCGATTTTTCGACCCAAGAATAAAGTCCATGACAAATAATATAATCGAATTTTTCCTGATCATTAAATTCAAGAATAGATTGATGTCGCAATGTGAGATTCGACAGTGTTAAATCCTTGACTTGTTGATTCCCCATATCAATTTGTTTAGCGGAAAAGTCAATGCCAATAAATTGAGTGGTTGGGCAATGATAAGCCATGGGAATTAAATTCCCACCCGAAGCACAGCCTAATTCCAATACTTTTGCCTTAGTAACTGGCTGAGGTTGGATGCCATACAAAGTACCTAGAGTGTGCAAATGCTGAGGGTGGGTTTGTTTTAAAGCCAGGCTTTCATAAGGTATTTGATTGTAGGATTCACTTGTCATAGTTTTCAAAAATGTTCTTATGCGTTGATCCAGCGTTGCAAGTCATTCTGCGCTGCTCATTTACTTGTCTGTAAACTCCGCTGCTCGAATGACTTGCGCCTTGGCTGAACGCATAAGCCCTATTTTTGAGGATGTTCTTATGCGTTGATCCTGCGTTATTAATCAATGCTCTGAAGCTATCTTAATTTAAATATCTGATCTTGTCATGTGATCTTTTCCCGCTTTGATAGACATCTGTTCGTTATGTTTTAAGATTTTTATTAGATCGAAACCGTGTAGGCAATTGGTTGGGAACTTTTTGTCTTAAGCTATTATCTTAATTAACAAAAGGGATTGACGATGCCAGGTTCGGCTCGCAAGCACGCTCCACCTGAGGCTAAATTGTACTGCTATAATTTTGATAGAAATCGTGTAGGTAATTTCTTGGGAACTTTTTGTCTTAAGCAATAATCTTAATTAATAAATGTAACAATAGGAGGGATTGACGATGCAAGGCAAACAACCACCAGATGATGAAAAATGGCAATCTTCTTTGGATGAATTAAGCAAATTAGATAGTACCATTAATGTAAAACCAAAAGAAGGCCAAACACTTAAGGATCTATTTATTGAAGAATTTAGAAAAGTCAAAAAAACCAAAAAGGATGAATTTAAACAGGCTATCAAAGATGCTAAACCTTACAGATTACCTGTACCGAAAGAAAAGGAATTAGAGGTGATATTCAGCGAGGTAAAAACCATAGATGTGCTTAAAAATATATCATCACGTATAAAATCATTGCGTAAAGAAGTTGATAGGCAGGTTAAGAGTAGGCCTCCTTTAATAATTGCTTCAGATTTAAGCACCCGTGGAAAAAAGACCGAAGCGACGAAAAAAGAAGAAAAAGAAAAAGAAACAAAATCTGAAAAGAAAGATAGAAGAAATATATGAATTTAAATCTTCTCCTTCAAATCTGAATTTTCAGAAAACGTTGAATCCATTACGTCATGGGAAACCCAAACCCATGACGGTGCTTTTTCGTGTTATTGTTTGCTCCTCCCTTTCATGGTATAAATTTTGTTCTCGAGATGACAAAACACACAAATGACTTGCGCCTTAGCTGAACCCATAAATCCTATTTTGACGTGTTGAGGCAGCTTCTAGAATTTTGATCTTTTTTCAGACATTAACTCGTCAGAATAAATTACCATGATAGAAGGCGCAAGAGAAAATGTTAATAAGCTAATTATTTCGGCAGAATAAGAGGAAAAGAAAATAGTTAAAAAATAATTTAGCAAACCGATGAGCACTCCCCAAATAAAGACTAAACCTAATGTATTAAACCAGTTTCCTTGAATGAGTCGCCAACTTTGGCGTAATCCATCCCAAGCGGTTGTTTGCTTATTCACAATCAAATTGCCCATTAAAAAGTAATAAAGAACAATGGCTAAGCAAATGCCAAAAATCAGTACCTTAATGAAACTCAATTTAGCTAACATGATGCCTTTGAAAAGATTAATTAAAAACAACGGGGAAAATGATAAAATCCCTAAAAAACCTAGTCGAAAACCTTGCAGCATCTCCATTAAAAATTGAGTAATCAATTCACTTAGCATATCGTATAAAACAGCCTGCTTTTGCAAATAGCTGGCTGCGACAATAGGCAACACGGTAGGTAAAACAATCGCGACCGAAGATCCCACCACGACGAGAAGCGTTACTAATATTCCATAAAAATAGCCAGTCAGCATCGGAAAAAAGCGAGCAGTACTCGTCATGATTAGACGAAGATAAGAAACGGATGGTAGGTGATGATATTGACGATATATAAGAT
>JBIOEB010000125.1:0-4697 GCA_044445585.1 Candidatus Berkiellales bacterium | reverse complement strand
GTGTATTATTCCGTCATTGCGACCCAGAGCGAAGCGAAGAGGAGGCAATCCAGAATATATCTTGAAAAGACTGGATTGCTTCGCTAAGAGCTCGCAATGACGGAACTCTTAATTTCAAAGTGGAAGCAGTATATACCCTGAGATATCCCCACGAAATGAAATTTCTGTAAAATTCAGTATTTTTGTCATCCCTGCGAAAGCAGGGATCCAGTGGCCTTATAGGTGACTAGACGTAAAACCCCTCTGGATCCCGGATATTTTGCTACGCAAAATTCCGGGAAGACACATTGGTTAGAATTCGTGGGGATACCTCAGAGTATATACCGCTCGTGTTTGAATTCGAAAAAATCGCATCTTCAAGTACCAGCAGTATATTCCAAAATATCACCCGGCTGACAACAAAGATGTTTACAAATTGCTTCTAAAGTTGAAAAGCGGATCGCTTTCACTTTGCCATTTTTTAAAATGGACAGGTTTTGCTCAGTGATCCCAATCAATTTCGCTAATTCATTAGATCGCATCTTTCTTTTGGCTAACATAATATCAAGATTAACGGTTATTCCCATTATATGTCCTAAATAGTAAAGTGCATTTCTTCTTCTAGCCGCTGTGCTTCTTGCATCACATAAGCGATACCAACAATGACTAGCCCAATAATAATGGGAAGCATATTTGACATTTGAAGGGTTAAGCCTAAATATCTTTCGCCTGTTGGATTTTGAAAACTAAAGGCGACAGTCATTAATCCAGTAGAAATAAAATCTACAAAGGGGAAAAGAAAAAGATATTTACCTAATTTCTTGTAACTTTGAATATTTTCTTCACTGAAAACAACGCCGTTGTGATAATTTTTAAATAATTTGGCCAGCCGATAAAATAAAAGCATCACCAAAGCGGTCGAAAATAAACTGATGCTAAAGGCTATTGCTTTGCTTAAACCATTGATAACTACCTTTTTATTTTCCGGAATACCAAAGGGATTGATGCCCATGGAAAGAGCTTCATCAACATTGAACCAATAAAATATTAAAAAAAGCGGTGTGGCAAACAATAACACTTGAAATAATAAATGAATTTTTTTACTGAATGATTTCATACTCGACACGATTAACCTCCTTGGATAATTCTGGGTTAAGTGTAAATCAAAACTTATCGTTAATCAATAATTTATTGTTGATTATTGTTAATATCTGGACATATATGGAAAGTTAAACCACCACCAATGCGTTCTTGCCAGGATATTCCTTAAAATGTTAGTATTCTTGGCCAGGTTACCGACCTAAAAATGGTTAGCAGTGTAGGAGTAAGACATATGGCAAAATCAGGTGCCCCAAAGATAATATTGCCGCAAAGCGCTTTGTTCGCAACAATTTTAGAATCACAAGGATGCGATGATCCTAGCCAAGCAGTTCAAAGGAAAGATGGGAGGATCCATTTTACCAGCAGAAATCTTCTAGCCAAAAATCTTGTAAAAAAATCATTGAGTTCACCTTTAGAAACACGTCAAAGTGTAAATTATTCCTTAAAAGAGATCGGGGGGCATCCAGAAGCAATGGTAACCCAAGACTTTACAGGAATGAAGTTTGACGATGTAACAGCCTTAAGCTCTTTACCGCGTATTTTTTCGAAAGATTTGTTATCAATCATTGGATTAAATGAAGATAATTTGAAGCGGGATGATCCAAAAGATAAAGTTTTACGGATCGTCCAGCCAAGGGCTGCTGAAAGCACTTTAAGAGATCAAAAAGATTTACTTGCCTTGGCAATGACTCGCGCTGGCATTCATGGAATGCAATCCGCTTTTGTTCATGGTGATGAATTGGTTGGGGTACCTGAAATAACAGAAGCTGCCCAACCTGTTGTATCTGTCCCTCGAAATATTCTTGAAATTCTTCTTCTTCCCGATAATAAAGTAGGATTTTATATCTATTATGGCGCATTGATGACAAAGGTATTGTTCCCTCAAGCACCTAAGGTAATAGAAGAAACACGATCTGATGGTTTATTTGAATTATCCTATGATGAGGAGGAACTCAATCATTATTTAATCCATGTTTTTAAGGAAGGTTTTATTCTAAGAATAGATGGTGAAAACGCTCAGCCTATTTGTTTGCCGAAATTCAATTTGGCAACAAGAAAAATACTTACCCTTTTGCTTCTGGATCGTAGCGCTAATATGCAAGCTTCCTTTAAAGAATTAATTCAACAACTAGAACAGTTTATTGATCACCATTTAGAAAAAAGTTTAAAAGGTGATCTATTTGTCCTTATGCCTTTTGAATATACCGCTTATCCGATTGAATTCAAATTAACGGGTAATAAAATTCATGATAAAAAAAGGATAATGGAAGAATTAAAAGCACTCAGAACACATGGCGCCACATGGCTATATGGTGCTACAGAAAAAGCATTTGAGGAACTAAGCAAATATAAAGGTTATCATAAAGTAATCGTGTCACTCACTACTAGCAAAAATACGGTAAGCCTGACTGAAAGAACTGAAGCGGCCGAAAAGGAATATGGTAAAAACAGGGCAGCAGAAATCAAAAAGAGATTAGATTATTGCTCCGACGATGAGAAACCAATGGTATTTACCTTTACGGTTGATAATGAATCTCAAGATGATTTTCATATGGAATTATCACAGCAAATTGGCTCTGCTCATGCCAAACTGAAAAGTAGTGCTGATTTTGAAGCGGTATACTCACATGTTGAGAAATTGCGTCGTCCACAAGCTGTGGTTAAATTGTTGCAAGAACTCAGGCAAGAATCCATTTTTCTTTATGAAGGTACTCTTGCCATGTCACAATTTCTGATCCGTCCTGGGCTAGATTTTACCTATGATGGCAGAAGCTTTCGCTATAACTATTGCAAGCCAGGTTTACTCGCTCATAGCAAGGAGTTTGCGGTTCCAATGATGAGCCCATCATTCACCCCAAGCCTCAACAAAGTGAAAGAACAAGAAAAAGCAGAAGCAGAAGCAAAACAAGAAGAGATTGCTCGGGAAGATGTAGCTTTAAGTGCTGAATTAGATAGGGTACATCTTGGACCTACTTAGGTAAAAAAATCATGCCATCGAAGAAAAGATGGTGTGCGCGCTTCCCCCGGCTTTCGCCGGGGCTAAATGCAGCACACCCTATGTTTCTTTATTGTCTAGGCCTTTTTTGCTCTGGACCAGGATTTGCTGCAAGAGCTTCTTCTCGTGCTCTTTTTGCCCCGCTGTGATCATCAGCTTGATATTGAGCTTGCGCTAGAACTTGTTGAGCTTGCGCTGGAGCAGAAGCTGCTGAACCGAAAAAACGACTAAGCCACCCAGGTAAAAACGACGATCCCTCTTGCGCTAGCTTTGGTTCGTATGCTCGATCTAGAGTTTGTTGGGGCGCTGCTCGAGCTGGTTCGTGCGCTCGAGCTTGAGCTTGGGCTCGAGCTTGTTCTTGCGCTTGCCATTCGTGCGCTCGAGCTTGAGCTCGAGATAGTTCGTACGCTCGGTTTTGTGCTTGAACTTGTTGGTGCATTCGAGCTTGAGCTTGTTTGTCCCCTCGCACTAGTGCTAGAGCTTCTTCTGTTATTCGTGATCGAGGTGGAGTTAGTGCTGGTTGTTCCGCTCGTCGAGCTTGATTTCGTGCTTCTAGCGCTTGTTGTGCTCGCGCTTGAGCTTGAGCTTGTGCTTGTGCTTGTGCTTGTGCTCGCGCTTGTGCTCGCGCTTTTTCTTGTGCTTGCTCGTGAAGTTCTACTGCAGGATCTTGTGCAGGTCGGAAAGTTGCAAACAGTCGAACAAATTCACTAAATGTTAACTTACCCGCTTTTAAATCATCATATCGGACATCAAATCTTCTGATAAGGTCGTCCCTATTTTTGGTTCCCATTTTGTGTCTTATACTAGCTGCAAGGGTTGCTTCTTTTTGATCTCGCTGCTGTAATGTCATTTCAACTGCTGGCTTGCTGGGCTTTGGTAACGCAACCGCTTTTTGACCCTTTTCTTGCTGTTGATCAACTCGAACAGCCGGTTGAGCTTCCGCGGAACAAAAGGCTTCAATTTTTTGTTGATAATCTCCCTCACCTTTTATTGTTTCAATGGCTGTATCACTTGATCTAGCAAATTGATCAATTATAGATTTTTCATCAGCAGTGAGATCGCGATCCGCGATATATAAAATGGAAGTAACATTTGTATCTTCTAGATCGTTAAAATATGAAAGGGTACTAAAAATATGAAATGGGACTGCTCGAGCCTTCTGACGAAGGTCCTCAGTTTTGAAAGTAGTTTCAGTATTAAGGCTTTGTTTTTTACCAAAATCATAAAACCGTTCGACACTACATAAAAAATCCATTGGCTTATTTGTGATCTCACTAATTTTCTTTAGCGTTAACATGTTATCACGATAAAAATCATCACCCCAAAAATGTGAATCAACCATATCCACTGGATCATGCTCCGAGTAGGACACATCATAATAAATCCCGACCTGAATATTTGGATCTTTAATGCTATCAAGAAGTTTTTCAAAATAACTTTTTTTATCTCTCGATCTAAACATGCTGTGATGAATTAAAAGCACTCTCATTTGTTACTCTCCAATGATATATTATGTAATTAATAAAAATTCGTTGATGTATACTCTTCCCGGGACGGCACAGCAAAATCCCTCTGCGCTACGCGCGGTCTCCCTTTTTCAAAGGGAGACGAATGTCGCTTC
>JBIOEB010000124.1:0-4699 GCA_044445585.1 Candidatus Berkiellales bacterium | reverse complement strand
TACAAATGGAACATAAATCTGCACTGATGCTTTTAGTGGAGGAAGTGCAAAGAAATAAAGGAATAAATTACATTAAAAGTTTAATCGACAGTCAAGGGGCTATAAAATGTGAGAGTTCAGCCTTTGTTGATTTTCTTAAGCGAGTAGTTAGTCAAGATGCAACCCAATACTATGTTGGAGTCTTGGTAGGGTGTATGCAAAATGTATCGACAAAACCACTGTTAATATCTTGTTTTCCTGAATTGCAGGAAATTGCACGTCGTAGTCAAAAAGAATCGATGCTCAAACTTTTAGGTGCAGTGGGTGAAGATCTGGGGCTCCCATTCACACCCAGCGCTAGTTTTATGCCGGGTTACGCTACAGCAAGTCGGTCACCGGCTCCTGCATCAATGCCGCGCAGTACAAGTGCTACCGCTTCAAGATCATTTAAACAATAGTAACTTAGGCTGCGTTACCACTCGTAACGCAGCCTGAGAAATCCTGCATTGGATGTGAAATCTTCTTGGAAGTCAAAATCGTAGCTTGCAATAAATACTAATCCGGTATTAATCCCAAAGGTCGTAATGCTTGCACCGACGTTATAACTATCGCGCGGTGGCTTAAAGCCCGTGGTATTAAAAGTGGGGCCAAAAGGAGCGCCAATGAAAACGGAAGTGGTTGCCATCGTGTCGGCATAAAAATCATAATAGGCGCGAAGATGTACTTCAGGCTGGAACATCACTGTTTGATAGGGGCAATCATAAGCAAATTTAAGTCCAAGACTGCCCAATAACATATTATAACTTTGTTCATTGACGGTTTGATTGGCGCTGTCGGAGCCTCTTTCGGTGTAGCGACTTAAATCAAGATGCGAATAAAATAGTGAAATTAAGGGGATGGTATGAAATGCACCTTGAGCGTAGTCATAACCAAATTCGCCGTCCGCCGCATATTGCCAACCATGAAAATGTGGGCTGGGTTGAGTGAAGACACTTCCAAAAGTGACATTACGTTGCATGCTATAGCGGTTATAAGCTACTGCTGCTAACCAATTAAAATACCAAGGACTTTCAAAATCGTATTGGCCATATAATGTTGTTTGATAAGCGTCAACGTTACTCCAGGAACTTGTAAAAATATTTTCATCGTATTCGGCATTGAGCCAACTGAAAGCAAGTCCAAATAAAGCTTGATCGGTGACGATCAGATCACCGCCGCCGACGATACCCCAAGTTTCATCATCATATCCTAAAATGTCGTTGCGATTTTTTTGATGAGCATGCTGGCCAATGACTTCAACCCAAGTACCGTAAGTTGTTCCGGTGATATCGCCCGCAGCATAACCGCTTTGGGGCGCAACCGCGTTTCCTCGGGCAGTGTAAGCATGATTTAAATGATCGGTAATAGAACGGGTCACCAGTAATTGATGTCTAAAACTGCCAAGTGTTACCGATCCGCTCACGGTGGGAGCAAGAGCAGCAAGCTCTTGATTAAAAGTGCTTTCGTCAGTGAAAACCGGTAATTGATTAACAATGAAACTCAGCGTGCCAGAAAGTGGAATATGTTGACCGGCAATAGAATTTAAAGCGCCTGCAACGCCGATGGTGTTACTTTGATTGGCAATAGGTTGTGCGCAGAGCGTAATGGGTACCATGCAAAATACAGAGGAAGCAAGAACTGTTTTGGCAAGAGAAGCTATCTCAAAAATGTTCTTATGCGTTGATCCTGCGTTGCAAGTCATTCTGCGCTGCTCATTTACTTGTCTGTAAACTCCGCTGCTCGACTGACTTGCGCCTTGGCTGAACGCATAAGCCCTATTTTTGAGATAGCTTCTAGTTAAATTGCTGAATTTCATGATCTCTCCCTGATCCAAAAATTATTGTTCAAGCACTTGTCTGAAGTCTGAATCATTTTTCTCACCGATGCAATTTTTAAGAAATTGAAAAAAGACCGCTTAAATCAGAACAATAACTACCTAAAAAATTTCACTCGCTGGAATTAAGGAGACTTCGGTGCTATCCCTAATATATTGATATTTTCTTATTTTCAAAATGCTTGTCATGTCACGCGAGGGATCAAATGAAAAAGCTAAAAAACCAAAAGCATTTTTTAACACAAGCAGTTTTGGCTTCTTCTTTATTTGTTATGCCACTTGCAAACGCTACACCCTTTGGCCCGGGTACCACCGCAGGCCCTATTCCAACTTTAGGGCAACCAGACAATACCGTTGAAGTGTTGGGCGGACAAGCTGCAACTGCAGGGCAAATTCAGGGGACGAGTACTAATGCGGTCAATTTGAATAGTCCGGGTGGAATAGTCCTTGTTGATCCAACCAATGTTGTTTTTGGAGAGAGTGCGATTTCAACTATTGGCGCGGGTACAGGGATTGGTATCAATATTACTCAAGGTAATAGTCTTGTTATGATAGGCGCAGGAAGTGGTGTGACGGCACTCGCAGGGGGTGCAACTTCTGATGGTATTTTGATCGCTGCTCCCAATACAACCATTCTTAATTCAGGCACCGTGAGAAGCAGGCTATTCAGCGCTATCCATCTTTCTAATTTAGGGATCAATGCGCAAATAACCAATCAACCAGGAAGTCAATTAATCACACCCGTTGGTGGGACGCAACCCACTCTTTTAGCAGATCCAGGTGGTGCAAATCTAGTATTAAATAATGCTGGGCAAATCATTCAAGCTGATGGGCAAGATGCAATTCAACTTAATATTCCTTCTACTTCTATTCATAACCTAAATGCAGGTTTTATCAGCGGAGTAAGTGGGAATGCTATCAACGTTAAAGTTTCAGCGGCCGCAAGCACTTTTACGAACGATCCCGGCGCCATTATAACGAGCAAAACGGGTAATACTCTCTTAATCAATAGTGATTTTGGCAGTATAAATAATGGTGGTGAAATCATCAATACAGGAACAGGGAGCGCTATTGTTTTAAATAATGGTAACGTGGCAAATGTGGTTGCCGGGATTAACAATTTTGGCAATATCCAAGCAAAAGCACCTGTTACTCACGCAGTTATTTTAAATAAAAATGATGGTACGACGCTGACAAACAACTTGGTTAACAATGGTACTATTATTGCAGAAACGCCAGGAGATGATGCAATTAATTTTCAAACTAAAGTCACACATGCTGCTGTGATCCAAAATGGTGGAGCGATTTTTGGGAATGTATTGTTAGCAGCCACTGACGGTTCGATGGGCCCTAATGTGTTTATCATGAATGGAGGTAACATTGGGGGCTATGTTATTGCCAATAATGTTGCGCTGAATAATTTGACTATCAACGGTGGAACATTGAACGGTGATTTAAGAGGCGCCAATGGGGTACAAAATGTTTTTAATTTAAATGGGGGATTTGTTTCTGATACGGTTAAGCTAGGGAACATGAATGATAAAGTTTTTCTGGCAGGAACCATGGTGAATACCATTGATGGAACTGCTTCTGGTGCGATTTATCATGTCACTGGTGGGAGCTTTAATTTATTATTAGGTGCTGATGCTGGGGATGTACTGAATATCGACAAAAGTTTTAGCGCGGGGATCATTAATAATATTCCGACTATCAGTGTAAATAATAATTGGACTGTCTTCACCGCGAATAACCCCATCACCAATTTAAATACCACACTGACAGTTAACAAAGGCACAACATTAGTGCCAAATAGTTTAATCAGTGGGGCAGGAAAAGTTGATATTTTAGCGGGTGGTCGTATGGTAGTGAATGACTCACCCACTATTAATTTGCTAGCAGGCCCAAATGGCGTTAGAAATGCAGGCTTGGTAATATTGGGAAGTAACAGTGTTCTCACGATTGATGCCAATAACGATGGCTTTACCAATTTAGCCGGTAGTATCTTAAATATTCAAATTACCGGGATCACCAACCCAGGTGCTCCAATATTCCACGGTGCGATGGTGGTAAATGATCCTTCGGTCGGGGCTCGTTTAAACAAAGGCAGTTTTATCCAACCGCAATTTACTGGGTTTATACCCCAAGGCAGTATTTTTGATATTATCATCAATAATGGCGGCGGTACCATTGTGGACAATGCATTTCTGATTGAGCCTTCTTCAGCAGTGATTGTGTTTGATCATCGCTTAAATGGTGCGCAAAATATTTTAAGATTAATTACTGGGCGTAATTCTTATAGTTCACTTTCTTCAACCATGGTGACCAATGGTGTTGCAGGTGCATTAGATACTTTAGCTCAAGGGAATGGGCCCCGTAATCCAGCCTTATTAGGTTTATTAACGCAATTGGATCAATTGTCAACGCAAGCTCAAGTCGAAGATGCGATGGAAAGTTTAGCACCACCCTTTAACTATGGTTTGATCGCAGGTTCGTATGTCGGAATGAATAGTGCGTTTAATAGTGTGCAACTACGGATGGAAGATCTTCGCGCAATGCGTCGAGGAGAAATTCGGCCAGTGAGTGGGATCAGTTTAGGGGATCCTGCGAATGGGGGGAGTGCATGGGTGAAAGGTTTGGGCGCATGGTTAGATCAATCCACCATTGATGGTGTACCAGGATATAAAGCCAAAGCAGCAGGACTAGCAATAGGGGGTGACTGGGGCCTTAACGATTGCACCACTTATGGATTAGCAGCCAGCTATACCAAGGTAAATGTTAACGATAAAAACGACAGTCCTAAAGATGAAGCTATTCAAAGTTTGCAATTAACTGCATATGGTTGGTTAG
>JBIOEB010000123.1:0-4854 GCA_044445585.1 Candidatus Berkiellales bacterium | reverse complement strand
TTTCCATATAGGAGCTCAACCGACTCGATCGACAACCACACCATCTATTGCCATTGACGATGCCACTGATGATGCAGCTGAAGTGTTAGCACTACCGGCACCAGCAGCATCAGAAAAAAATCCAAAAGGAACATCAGGGAAAGGGCGGTTAGCAACAGAGCGACTAGCGCGTTTTCAAGCACCTCAGTAATTGTTAAGTTGAGTGACGATTGTTTTCGTCACTCTCCCCTTCAAAATAACCATGCGGCAAGGACTCATCTGTCACATTTAATTTAATTTTTTGCGGCTTTTTAGGCCATACTTTTAAAAATTTAAAATTAAAGGGCACTAATAACATATTTTGCAACGTTTGATATTTGGGATTTTGATATTCTTCAAGCCCGATTACTAATTTTCGTTCGGTGGTAAGCGCTGCACTAACATAGGTGCCAAGCAATTTATCCCAAATGCTAAAACAAAAACCAAAATTACTATTGGTTTCTTTGGGAGTATCGGAATGGTGAATACGATGCATGCCCGGCGTGACAAGCACCACCCGCAACTTTTTATCGATTTTAGGGGGCAAGCGTACATTCACATGCGCAAACAAAAGCGCTGTTTTCAGTAATAATTCATAGATAAAAACAGCAAGAACAGGTATGCCCAGCATGGCAATACCTATGGTTTTAGCGATCATCGTGACGAGTTCTTCTAATGGGTGAAATCTCACGGCCGTGCTAATATCAAGCGTTTTATCCATATGATGAACACGATGCAATCGCCAGAGCCATTTGAATTTATGCAGCACCCGATGCTGTAAATAAAGCACAAAATCCAGCCCAAGAATACTTAAGAGAATGATCAACGGATATGGCAAAGTAGTTTGATTTAAAAGTCCCATTCCTCTTTTTTGAATTTCAAACGCAAAACCTAAACCGAGTAATGGGAAAAATAATTTAACAATCACTTTTCCGATGAAGGCTAATGATAAATGTTTTGCCCAGCGCTGTTTTCGTGACACGAGCCACGGGCGCCAGCTGTGCAAGGACTCCCAAGTGGCAAATAAAGCAAAAATCACCACAAAAAAACCTAAGCGACACCACACTTGATAATCCATTAACCATTGTTGCATATCTACCCATTCCTTTAGTTAATCTAATAACCTTATTGTAGGGGGCGGACACTGCGGCCACCCCGTAACAATGAAAACCATGACAACGAAAACCATGACAATCTTCTATTCTCTTGTTAGCATATAAAGAGTATCAAGAAATTCCTGAAGGTGAAAAACATGAGTGCTAATGTCCTTGCTACCACCGATGATAGTTTTGAAAAAGATGTGATGGGTGCAGAGTTGCCTGTTTTGGTTGATTTTTGGGCTGAATGGTGTGGCCCATGCAAAATGATTGCACCGGTATTGGATGAGATCGCCCAGCTTTATCAAGGGCGCCTTAAAGTCGCAAAACTCAACATCGACGAAAATAGTGCAACTCCACAGAAATTTGGCGTTCGCGGGATCCCAACTTTAATGTTATTTAAAAATGGCGAATTAGAATCTACTAAAGTTGGTGCAATTTCTAAATCTCAATTGACCGCTTTTCTTGATAGCCATCTATAGTTATAATAAGAATTAACTAAGGGAGTGTAACTCCCCCAGTAGTTTTAATTTAAAAAATTTGATATCTTTTTTAGTGTCCACTAAACTCAACCCCCAATAAATGAATAACGACCGACCCCGTTCAATCAACCCCTTAATCCCATCACAGTCATAAGCGAGAATATGAATCTTTCCGAATTAAAAAACAAACCAGCTGCAGAATTATCTGAAATCGCCCGCTCATTAGGCGTTGAAAACGTTGAGCGGATCCGCAAACAAGACCTCATCTTCGGGATCCTCAAGGCCCACGCTAAAGGTGGAGAAGACATCTACGGCGATGGTGTGCTCGAGCTGCTGCAAGACGGCTTTGGGTTTTTACGCTCTTGGCGCATTTCCTATTTGCCAGGGCCTGACGACATTTATGTTTCGCCTAGTCAAATTCGCCGTTTTGGCCTTCGTACGGGAGATACCGTTTCGGGCAAAATCCGTCCGCCCAAAGATGGCGAGCGTTATTTTGCACTGCTTAAAGTCAATGAAATTAACTACGAAAGCCCTGAATTAGGGCGTAATAAATTATTATTTGAAAATCTTACCCCCTTGCATGCTGAATCCCGGTTAAAAATGGAAGTGGGGAATGGCAGTACCGAAGATATTACTGCTCGGATCATTGATTTGGTGGCGCCTATTGGTAAAGGGCAACGTGGATTAATCGTTTCCCCGCCTAAAGCCGGTAAGACAATGATATTGCAAAATATTGCACATTCCATTTCGACCAATCACCCTGAATGTAAACTGATTGTCTTATTGATCGATGAACGGCCTGAAGAAGTCACCGAAATGGAACGTTCGGTACAAGGCGAAGTGATTGCCAGTACGTTTGACGAACCTCCGACACGCCACGTTCAAGTGGCAGAAATGGTCATCGAAAAGGCAAAACGCTTGGTCGAGCACCGCATGGATGTGGTCATTTTACTTGACTCGATTACCCGTTTAGCTCGTGCTTATAACACCACGATCCCGCACTCCGGAAAAGTTTTAACCGGTGGTGTCGACGCAGCAGCCTTGCAACGCCCTAAACGCTTTTTTGGTGCAGCGCGTAATGTCGAGGAAGGTGGCAGCTTAACTATCATTGCAACGGCATTGATTGATACTGGCTCTAAAATGGATGAAGTGATCTACGAAGAATTCAAAGGTACCGGTAACTTAGAGCTTCATTTAAGTCGTAATATCGCCGAAAAACGGGTGTATCCTGCGATTAATATTAATCGTTCTGGAACAAGGCGCGAAGAAAAACTCACTCTACCCGACGAACTGCAAAAGATGTGGATTTTACGTAAGCTCTTACATCCGATGGATGAATTGGCCGCAATTGAATTTCTCATTGAGCGGTTACGTGGAAGCATGACCAACGAAGAATTTTTTGATGCGATGAAGCGATCATAATACTCAATCTGCTTTTTAAGCGAGGCGACGACTTCAAAATCCCTCTGTTCGCTGCGCTCACCTCTCCCTTTTTCAAAGGGAGAGTATATGTGGGCTTCGCCCACAAAGAAGTGCCGCTAGCAACATAATGTCTCCCTTTGAAAAAGGGAGACCGCGCGTAGCGCAGAGGGATTTTCCTCTGCTGTCCCGCGAGGAAGAGCATGTAATATGAAATACGAAGACTTACGCGATTTTATCAATCATCTCAGCAGGACTGGCGATCTCAAACGTATTGTTCCAACGGTGGATCCCTATCTTGAAGTCACCGAAATTTGCGATCGCGTTTTAAAACAACAAGGCCCTGCGCTTTTATTTGAATCGCCCAAAAATTCTAAAGTCCCTCTTCTAGCCAATTTATTTGGCACTCAAGAAAGAGTGGTGCAAGCCATGGGAGGTTCCACTCTTAACGATCTTCGAGAAATTGGCAAATTACTGGCATTTTTAAAACAACCTGATCCCCCCAAAGGTTTTAAAGACGCCCTTTCGCAACTGCCACTTTACAAACAGTTACTCAATATGGCACCGAGTAAAGTGTCACGCGGTAAAGCGTTGTGCCAACAACACCAATTAAAAGAAAATGATATTGATTTAAGCCAATTTCCAATCCAAACCTGTTGGCCAAACGATGTTGCTCCTTTAATTACATGGGGCTTAGTCGTTACCAAAGGCCCAACCCAAACACGACAAAATTTGGGAATTTATCGCCAACAAGTGTTAGCAAAAAATAAAGTAATTATGCGTTGGTTGGCGCATCGTGGTGGCGCATTAGATTATGCAAAGTGGTGTCAACAACATCCTGATAAACCTTTTCCAATAGCGGTGATCTTAGGCGCCGATCCTGCCACCATTTTGGCAGCGGTCACCCCCATTCCAGATAATTTATCTGAATATGCTTTTGCCGGGTTACTGCGCGGCAATAAAACGTGTTTAGTACCTTCTTTGTTACACGATACGCTCGAAGTGCCTGCGACAGCCGAAATTATTTTAGAAGGATTTATTTATCCGCACGAAACAGCTCTCGAAGGCCCTTTTGGCGATCATACTGGCTACTATAATGAAGTTTCCCGCTTTCCGATCATGACCATCGAAAGTATTTCAATGCGTGATTCTCCGCTTTATCACAGCACTTATACCGGACGCCCACCCGATGAGCCAGCTGTGCTAGGGGCCGCATTAAATGAAGTATTTGTTCCCATTTTACAAAAGCAATATCCAGAAATCGTGGATTTTTATTTACCCCCTGAAGGTTGCTCTTACCGCTTAGCGGTCGTCACCATTAAAAAAGAATATCCCGGACATGCTAAGCGGGTGATGTTTGGGATTTGGTCTTTTTTACGACAATTTATGTATACCAAATTTATTATTGTTACCGATGATGATATTAATGCCCGAGATTGGCAAGATGTGATCTGGGCCATCACCACTCGGATGGATCCCGCGCGAGATACCCTCATTTTTGATAACAGCCCCATTGATTATTTAGATTTTGCCTCGCCAACGTCCGGATTAGGTGGCAAAATGGGCTTAGACGCCACCCGAAAATTTCCTGGAGAAACCAGTCGAGAATGGGGTAAAGTGATTATTCAAGATCCTAATATTAAAGCACGCGTCGATGCTTTATGGTCACAATTGGGGCTGTAAGGGAACACCTCACATAAAAGCAAAGTGGGAAGAGTATACTCAAAGCACTTTGCTTTTAGGCTAGGCGCCGAACCCCTGAGCCCCCGGAGTGTTTTCTTATACATGAGGAGGCGAAGGGGTGAAGGCAACAACGCATAAAAGCAAAGTGGGAAGAG
>JBIOEB010000122.1:0-4859 GCA_044445585.1 Candidatus Berkiellales bacterium | reverse complement strand
CTTTTACCTTTTTTGCACGTATAGTAAGTACGTCTTTATTTCAAAATTGTCATCAAACCAACAAAAATGACAAGGAACGTCTGCATGGCGCCGCCAAATGCCAAAAATGTCCTCATCGTTGAGCTTAATGAGTTCAATGCAGATCTCCTGGCTAGTGCGATTCAGCAGTATTCATTTCCAAACTTAGCTAAGGTTTTAAGTTTACCGAGAAGCAGCACCCTCACCGATGATTTCTACCACAGCGGATATTTAGAGCCATGGGTGCAATGGGTTTCAATTCATACTGGCGTTCCGTCTTCCACTCACAAAATTAAACATCTAGGAGATGTTCCATATCTTCATTACCAGCAATGCTGGGATGGTCTTGGTGAACATCAAGTGACTACTGGAGTATGGGGATGTATGAATAGCTCATGCAATCAGAAGAACGTTTTATTTTTTCTGCCAGATCCTTGGACTTTTTCTGAAGAAGCCGTACCAAAGGTTTTAAATCGATTGTTAGCCTTGCCCCGCTATTTGGCTAAAAATTATCGCAATTTAAAGCCCTGGGATATTGTTGCGAAAGCGATTAACCTTTTCAGATTTATTGCTACCTCAGGAGTGGGGGGTAAAATATTTAAAGAAAGTATTAAATTGTTTTTTCCGTTAAGAAAATTTTCGAAACAATCTGTTTTTATAGTGTTTTTTGACTATATTGCCACTTTATTTTTTATACAATATAAAAAACGTTATCTTCCGCAATGCGCATTTTTATTTTTAAATTCTTTAGCCCATTTACAGCATCATCATTGGCGTGAAGGCGGTGTGACGCCAGAAATATTATTTGGCTTGCAAACTCTTGAAAAAATTTTTGCGGCCTTATTTAAGGCTTTTCCCCATGATGCCTTGGTGGTGCACAATGGATTATCCCAAATGAATACCCATCATGAAAAACCTTGGGTTCTGTATCGGCAAAAAGATCCGATTAAATTTTTAAAAGCGCTAGAGATCCCTTTTGTCAGGGTTGAGCAAAATATGACGCATGATGGCCATGCCTTTTTTGCAACACCTGAAGCGTGTCAGCAAGCTTATAGCGATTTAACAGCGGCTAAAATCCAACAACAAGCACTTTTTCATGTTGAAATAAACCCAAGTGATCCTTGCAAATTATTTTATCAATTGAGCTTTACGGATCAGATGGAAAATAAGAAAGAAGTGGTATTTGAATTTAGAGGAAAGGCATACCGCTTTTTTAATTTTTTTGATGAAGTTATCACCCGCACGGGGCGGCATATCCCCATGGGAACCATTTTAAGTGATACGATTTATTTTCCCCATCAACTCTACAATCACGAGTTTAATCATTATCTCTATTATTATTTACTTCCGATGGAATTTCCTATGAACCAATCCTTTTATCAGGAAGTAGCCATACGATGAAACCAGTAATCATTATTCCAGCTTATCAACCCGATCAAGAATTATCTGAATTGATTCAAAAATTAAGTGTTCACCCCTATCCTATTATTATTGTTAATGATGGTTCAGGAAAACGTTTTTTACCCATTTTTTCAGAATTGGAAAAACATAAGCAAGTGACGGTATTGCATCACCAAAAAAACCGGGGTAAGGGGCAAGCGCTCAAAACGGGTTTTCAGTATTTTCTGGATCATTATCCTATTTCGTGTACTGGTGTGATCACTGCAGATGCCGATGGTCAACATATTGCCGAAGATATTATTCAAGTGGCAACATTTTTCACTCACCATCCCCATGCTTTATGTTTGGGGTGTCGCATGTTTCAAAAAAATGCGCCCTGGCGCAGTCGTTTTGGCAATATGCTTACCCGAAAAATATTCCGGTGGTTAGTCAATTCCACTTTGCAGGACACGCAAACAGGGCTTCGCGCGATCCCGCGTGACATTCTTCCTCTTTTAATTAAAATAAAATCACGTGCTTATGATTTCGAATTGGACATGCTACTGCAAATACATCAGCAAAATATTCTTATACGAGAGATCCCTATTCAAGCGATCTATAAAAATGGCAACAGCCATTCCCATTTTAATCCCATTCTGGATTCATTAAAGATCTATTTCGTATTGGTGCGTTTTCAAATTAACAAATTTAAATCGAAGTTTCCCATGGGGTGGCTACCGTTGGGTGTGAACAGATTTCATGAATAGCCACCCCGACATCCTCAGGCACGGGAATACTCCAAGGGCAACTCTTTATGGCTTCTAAACCATCCAGATAACCTGCCTTCATTCTTTCTTCGATAGATAATTTAGAAAATTCAAAATCTTTCGATGAAAGCTCCGTATGTGGGGCGGTATATAAAAAACGCACAAAATGCATGGTGGTGGTCAAACAACCCATATCATGAATTCTTTTAAGCTCAGGATTGTTTTTTAAATTCTCAGGCATGGTTTTGAATAAATAATCAATCTCACGTCGCAGTCGTAAAATTTCTTTAAATGATTGCAAATGCATTCTATCTTGGCTGGAATAAGTGATATCTTTATGACGTTTATTAATATCATCCAACGTTTTGGGATTTAATCCATATGAATCAAACAAATTGGCCATAAAACATAGTGTATTGACATGTTCATGATCGTGAACAATCGCTTGCACCGGCGTGTTACTGAGCACACCGCCATCCCAAAAATATTCTCCATGAATTCTGATGGCAGGAAACCCCGGCGGTAAAGCACAACTCGCCATAATATGTTCGGGGCCAATTTTGTGTTTCGTGGTATCAAAGAAAACCGCTTGACCTTTTTGGACTTCAACTGCGCCCGAGGTAAATCTGACTTTACCACTATTGAGTAAATCAAAATCTACCAGCTTTTCAAGCGTTTTTCGTAAAGGGGTGGTGACATAAAAGCTGATGTTATCTGCCGATCCATTTAATTCGAGATAAGGGCTGTTTACCCGTGGATGAAAAAATCCCGGCTGGCCTAATAATACTGTTGACTGTGCGCTGACATAATTGTGCCACTGTCGAGCGAAATCATCGTTGGGTACAAATCCTGGAAGAACTTGTCTTGAAATAATATCCCAAAATTCATGGAGTTTAGCTAATCTATCTTGCGGTTGGTTTCCAGCAATAATACTTGCATTGATGGCACCAATGGATGTCCCAATTACCCAATCAGGATAATATTCATTTTCTGCCAAAGCTTGATAGATCCCAACTTGGTATGCGCCAAGCGCTCCGCCGCCTTGAAACACATACGCAACCCGATCTATTGCTGTCTTGGATATTTTTGCAGCCATTGTTTCATTTCTTATCTGATATCTGATTGTTATCTATTTATCTTATTCAATATTTCTCCCCAAAATGATCCTTCGGCATAATTAGCATTAACTTTGAGCTGAATAAATAAGAAGATCCTGATCTTGCAAGCTAAGCAGCTATATCATTCTAGCGCCAAAGCAACATCATGGTAAGGGTAGGAATAAACACACTGGGGTACTGCCACCAAGAGCCCATGTGTAAAGAGCCCCAAGTATAAAGAACTGCCACAAGCGTTCCTAGAAGTAAAAATAATACTCGGCGCGGATCCTTAAGAGCGCTAAGGCCTTCTTTCCTCCTTAAGAGGTAATGGTGAGGAGCCGTGGCCAATCCCCATATCCAAAAGATATTCGACAACTGCTGAGTGGTGAAAAGCGCCATATCGGTTTGAGCATTGGTAAACAAGTTTTTGATGCTTAAAAAAAGCATGAGGCCAATCCCAACCCCAAAGCCAAGGAGAGCCACACACTTACTTAAGCTAAATTTCTTTGTAACGGTAACTGGTTTTGGTGCCATCGCTTTAGCAAAGCTTGCCATGACCAACAACAACCAGCTGAAGTACTCTAGCGACTTTAGGCTGATCATTTCGAACCACTGCCCGAGCAAACCCGTTTCAGGCAAACTCGTAGAGAAAGAAATGTAAACCATTGATATAAAGGCCGGAATGGAAAAAATACTTACCAGCAGCATCGTCCGCATCCCAAACCAAGTGCTGGCAATCATCAAGCTGGAATAAAGCGCCACCACAAGCAGATGTGGCCAGTGCAAAATAGTTTCGGCAAAATCATAGAAAAGGTAGATCCCCATCCCCCACCAAATTACCTGAGCAGCAATGAAGGACACAGAACTAAAGTTACTGAAGCTATGAAGATCTATATTAATAGTGGAGCGTAAGGGCACAGCACGGGAAAATGTTTTCCCATCTCTAAATGACAAAGACAAAAATGACAAGACCCTCGCGAGGAAATTGGGTGCATCTTGTCTTAAATTACTTATCGGGAGTGCTCTGCATCCGTCCATCCGACAGCCTTATTTCTTCACGGGGTTACAACATTTACAACTTGATTGTAGGCATTGTGACCTTAATTGCAATACCTCAATTTAAATTATTTGAAAATTATTTACAACACTTCGAGTACCTCACGTTTTTCCCCACGCATTCCCCACGTTTCGGACTGCTCGCTTTCGCATTCTCCACGCTTCGGACTGCTCGCTTCCGCTCGCAATCCTTACGCGGGGCTATAGTCCTGCGCGGCTGCCGCCGCGCGGATGTAAGGGAATTTGGTTTTTTCGCACCCCACGCTTCTCCCCCCACGCTTCGGCCTGCTCGCTTTCGCTCGCAGCCCTTACGCGGGGCTGTAGTCCTGCGCGGCTACCGCCGCGCGGATTTTAGAGAATGTGTTTTTCTGCGCGGGGCTTGCCGCTCCAGGCATGGGAGGGAATGTGTTTTTCAGCGAGGAGCTACCGCCGCGCGGATTTTAGAGAATGTGTTTTTCAGCGAGGAGCTACCGCCGCGCGGATTTTAGAGAATGTGTTTTTATGCCCGGGGCTTGCCGCTGCGCGGATGGGACGGAATTTG
>JBIOEB010000121.1:0-4973 GCA_044445585.1 Candidatus Berkiellales bacterium | reverse complement strand
GTCCAGAAATGATAAAATCATGATATAATTTTATCATATAAATCAAGCCAATGAAGGTCTGGATCCCGGATATCAAGTCACGCTAAGCTCACAAGTTCGCTAAGCGTGACTAAATTCCGGGAAGACAGAATTTCGGGAAGACAGCTCTTCTAAATTTCGGGAAGACAGCTCTTCTAAATTTCGGGAAGACAGAATTCCGGGAAGACAGATCTTCTAAATTTCGGGAAGAAAAATCTGAAATTTTTGAATTAAAATCACCTATTCTGAAACGCTAGCTTTAATTGCCATTCAAAGTATTATCTTTTGCTGCAGCTACACTAGTGTTTGGTGTGTGTGCTCGCAGCTAATTTTCTGCGCAAAATCATACATTTAAAATAAATTCGTCGAATATATTTTCTACATACTAGGGAACTTTATTTAACTATTTAAAATCTAAAAAGCATCATTATAATTTTATTTGCCGAGTTTGATATATGGTGTATCGGAAAGATGGAATTGATTATATAGATGAAGATCACAGTAAATTGGTTGATACTTTATTAGCCGTCCATGATAAATACGAGTCAAAAAAAATCAAAGCATCCTTAACGAAATACATTTTCTATCTTAGGACAGCCACGGACACAAATGAAATCCAAAAAATATTAAATAAAATGAAAGGCAGTAAATCTTACTTAAGAGAACTTAGAGATCCTATTTTACAATATGAAGCTAGATCTAATAAAGAATTAGAATTTTATAATAAATTTAAGGATGCTAAAACAAAGCTATTAGAAAATCTTCAAAAGGCAGCCAAAGAACATTCAGGAAAAATTGAATTTAAAAGGGAACTTAAATTCGATAAATATATAATGGAGATTAATTATGCAACACCAGATAATATTGAAACCACCTTAAAAAAATTAGCCAAATTAAAAGACAAAAAAGTTAATGAATTCATATCGGAATATAGATCTGCTGTAAATCCTGTTAAAACTCAAGAAGAAACTCAACCACCAATAGCTACGCCTCAAAGATCATCAATCTCAGCAAGCACGTCGTCCAGCCTTTCTACGTCTACTTTTTCAGTAACACCATCATCCTCTGGATCAGGACGTCCTCCTTCTGTATTAACATCCTTTACAACGACACATTCACCACCAGCCCAAACTACTCAAGCATCAGTTATTACTCAGAAATTAGATGAAATGCAGAAGATGGCAATGGATAAAGATATGGATGCACTCTTAGATGAATTAATAAAAATCCAACAAATCAGGGCTAACCAGAATTTAACAACTGATGAAAAGTTAAGAGCGATGATACCTATTTTAAATGCGATAAGTAGAATAGAAGATCTTCCTGCTAGCATCAAAAAGGATACCCAAATATTAAAAGAAGAAGTATTGGTAAATGTTGGTGTCATTCAACGACTAAGTGAAATGATGGTTGTTGCAAAAAACCCGACAGAAAGAGATAATTATAAATTGATGGGTGAGATCTATGACCAATTGAAGGCTGCAAAAGATATTTTTGAAAGGCGTGATATCTCTACTGATGAGAAAATTACACAGATTATTCCTATTTTAAAAGAGATAGATAAAAGTCAAAACCTACCAGGTTTTATAAAAGAAGAGATTAAAAGGTTACTTGAGCACTCAAACATAAAGCCAATTAAAGAAGCCTTAGAACAAAAATCACCAGAGGAAGAGTCAAAAGCTCGGTCAGCATTAAAAGGAAAGAAAAAATAATCGAATATACCGCTCGCTATTCAAGATGTGATTTTTAAAACGCCATCATTACCAACTTTCTTCTCTTTATCTATTTCTTCAGGTGAATATAAATAGCATTTTACCGCACGTTGGGTATCTACTTGATAATTTTCCGGATATTTACCAAAACACCGCTCATGCGCAAACGGGCATCGCGGCGAAAAATGACATCCGACTGGCGGGTGACTGGCCGAAGGCACTTCCCCTTTAGGCGCTTTTAATTGTTTTGTTTCCAAATTTGCTTTAGGAACAGCATCTAATAATGCTTGCGTATAGGGGTGCTTGGGTGAGGCTAATACTTCTTGCGCTGGCCCATATTCTACAATACGGCCTAAATACATCACCGCCACATAATCTGCTAAATAATTCACCACACCAATATTATGCGTAATAAAAAGATAACTAATGCCTAAATCTTGCTGCAGACTTTTTAACAAATTTAAAATTTGTGCCTGAACGGATAAATCTAAGGCACTGGTAGGTTCATCACAAATAATGAGTTGTGCTCCGACGGCTAAAGCTCGAGCGATTGCAACGCGTTGTCGTTGTCCCCCTGATAATTGATGTGGATAACGATTTTTCATATATTGGGGTAAGCCAACCTGCTGTAATAAAACATTAATACGATCGGATCGCTCTTGGCGATTCGATCCTATTTTCATGGCGAGCATCCCTTCCTCAATAATTTTATTCACCGTCATTCTGGGATCCATCGATGAATAGGGATCTTGAAAGATCATTTGAAAATGACTACGAAACTTTCTTAATTTACGACGGGACAAGCGGAAAAGATCTTGATCTAAAAAAGTTACTTCCCCAGCAGTTTCTTCAACTAATCGCAAAATCGCTTTACCAACGGTAGTTTTACCACACCCCGATTCACCCACTAATGCTAAAGTCTGACCTTCAAGTAATTTAAGCGCCAGATCATCAACTGCTTTGACTTCACCAACCTTTCTTTTAAAGATCCCTCGTCGGATTGGGAAATAGACTTTTAATCCTTCTACTGTTAATAACGTGCGTTGATCTTCAGGTTCAAGTTGGGTTTCTATTTTAACCGGAGAAGAACCATGCATAATAAGAGATTCTATTCTCAGCTGTGTTGGAATTTTTTTAAGAATTTCTTGATCGTACCAATGACAACGGACTTTTTGCTGATCGTTGATGGTTAACCATTTTGGTTTGATCTCTTCACAAGATGAAAATACATAAGGGCAACGCTCTTTAAAACGACACAAAGGAAATTCTTTATCCAATGTTGGCACTTGGCCTGGGATAATCGCAAGTGAACGACCCTGCTCTGTTAACTCAGGTAAGGCCGCAAATAATCGTTTACTATAAGGATGATTTTGATTAATAAAAAAGTTTTGTTTATTGGCCTGTTCAATCAAATGGCCCGCATACATCACCGCGACAGTATCGGCCATGTGAGCAACAATGCCTAAGTCATGTGTAATCATCAAGATCGCCATATTATATTGTTTTTGAAGATCTTTTATTAACGCCAACACTTGCGCTTGGGTGGTCACATCTAGCGCAGTTGTCGGCTCATCGGCTATTAACACATCCGGTGATTTAGCAAGGGCCATGGCAATAACAATACGTTGCTTCATGCCACCCGATAATTGATGAGGATATTGCTCTAAAAACAACTCGGGATCAGGAATGCTGACTTGCTCTAATAATTCAATCACCGCTTTTTTGACTTCACGATGGGACTTTATCCTGCCATTTCCCTGTAAATAAGCTTCGATGATCTGCTCACCGATCGTGAAAACCGGGTTTAAAGCCAATGCCGGATCTTGAAAAATCATCGCAATTTTTTGGCCACGAATTCTCTGCATCGCCTGTTCGGATAATTGGTGAAGCGGAGTATCTTGCAGATAAACTTCACTTCCTTGACACAAAGCCGCATGCATCGGTAAAAGACGATTAATGGCTAAGGCGGTCATCGTTTTACCACATCCGGATTCACCAACCAACGCAAAGACTTCACCGCGATGTAAGGTTAAATCTACCCCATCCACCGGACGGATCACTCCATTGGGCGTATGAATTTGTACGGTTAATTGTTTGATGTTTAATATTACTTCTGTCACATTGCACCTTGATAATGTGGATCAAACGAATCTCGCACCGCATCGGAAAATATATTTGCTGCTAATACCAATATAAACATAAAAATAAAAGCAGCCGCTAAATTCCACCACACCACTGGGATCCGAGCCATTTCCAAGCGAGCGCTATTAATCATCGTCCCCCAACTAATCGAAGAAGGATCAACGCCCACACCAACATAAGATAACACTGCTTCAGCCAGCACGAGTCCACTAAAATCTAATGCCACCGTAATTAAAATGATATGTAGCACATTGGGTAAAAGATGTCTTAACAGCACCTTGAAATCCGACACCCCTAAGGAATGCGCTGCTTGCACATAGTCCATTTGGCTTATTTTTAAAGATTCTGCTCTCATTAAACGACATAAGGTTGTCCAGCTGGTGATCCCTAGAATGGCACAAAGCGCTAATAATCGAGCATCTGCTCGTTGTATGGTGGATTGAAACCAATCCGTGTGTCGATCCATCACCATTTGGATCGCCAATACAGCTGCAGCAATTAATAGCACGCCAGGAATAGAACTTAAAGTGGTATAAATATATTGAATAACATCATCAATCCAACCGCGAAAATAACCTGCCATCATGCCAAATAACACTGCAAATGGTAACATCACAAGCGTCGTGAGCGTCCCAATGATTAAACCGGTTCTAATACTTTTGAGTGTTTGATAAAGAACATCTTCACCGACCTGATTGGTTCCAAAAATATGGTATACCGGCATAAAATCGTGGATAAACACCATGAGTGATATCATCAGCCAAATAAAAAGTAAAAAGCTTCGCCAGGGATAGTCTGTTTGACCTTTTAATACTTTGGCGAAAAATGCTTCCCAACTTAAATGATGTCGAGCACAACCGATTAACATAAGAAGTACCGATAATGCTGCGCTTAATAAAATAGACTTTAACATGATGACAAATAGGCGATGGAGAATATCTGCTCGGTGCTCGGCTTGGTCTTTAATAGTGATCCCAGCATAGGTTAATCGAGGATATTCGCGGACGACTGATCCATTAGGCAAAACCGTTGCTTCTTTAGTGAAAGCATAAATGGCAAAGGGTGCTGAATAGGTTTTTTCAGTATGAAAAGCAATGGGAG
>JBIOEB010000120.1:0-5288 GCA_044445585.1 Candidatus Berkiellales bacterium | reverse complement strand
TCGAATTTGGCTTAATTAAAAATAACAATCATATTAAAATTTATGGTGCGGGGATCCTCCCTTCTCGTTTCGAAACAATGAAAATAATTAACAACGAAAATCTGAATCTACAAAAATTAGATATTTTTTCGAATCTTGAATCATCTTTACTCGGGAATATTTCACAGCCCATCTATTATTATATTGAAAATTTTGAATGCTTATATGATATTACAAAGAACGAATTACCTTCTTTAATGAAATTTCTAAGCTAATAAAACTATATCTCCCAGCGATACAAACAAATATTATGATATTTCTGACGCGTTGCAATTGCAGCGACATGATTATTGTCTAAAACAATTTCGTCTATTCCCCACAATTGAGCTTCTGTTGGTTGGAATTTAATGTTAACTAATTTAACTGTTTCTGTTGGTAAAAAACTTACTTCAACCTCGTCTAGAGGATAATGTAATCCTGTGCCAATTGCTTTGAGAAATGCTTCTTTTCTAGTCCATAGGCGGTAAAAAGCAAATGCCCTATCTTCAACAGGTAATTTTATGAAATTTAGGTATTCTGCCTCTGAAAAGGTTGTTTTTGCCAGTTGTAAAAAATCTAAATCATATTTTATCTCTTCAACATCAACACCAATACAAGCTTTTCTAGTAATCGCATAAACAATATACTTACCTGAGTGAGAAGTATTAAAGGCTAAGTCTGTGTTTTCCAAATAAGGTTTCCCGTAACTAGTATACTGAAATTTGATTTTTTGAGGTGATGTTTTCAGATAATGAGAAAGAATATTCCTAAGGCCTCCTCTAGAACAAATAAATTGCTCTTGATGTTCTTTATAACGAAAATTGTTCGCCCGTATAATTTCATCAATGGCCAATTCATCCTCAAACTTTTTAACTGTATTCTCTGATATTGGCAAAACGAGATGCCATATATGAACCATACTATCGTCTAACCGGAGGTTTTTTTGATCGAACTCCCCCTTAATTTCTACAGCAGATTGTGTCGTACCGGAGAATTCGGGTCTATCGCCATGGGTCAGTTTTAGAATCTCTGATTGAGTTATTTTCAATTTCATGACATTGACTCGTTAAAAACCTAAGTTGGTTATCAAATGCTATCCTGAGAAACCGAAAACGTATTGCATCCCACAAACGCACCTACGAAACCCTAATTTATTTAGCTCTAATTATATAATATGATGAAATGCCATCTGCAGTAGTATTATTTTCGCTTATAAAAGGTAGTCTCAAGATAAGCCTATTTTTAGACTGTCTCACTTAAAAAAATGACTGTTCCTGCTTTCTCATCTCAAAATTGTTATTTCAATGCCGCGTATTGCAATTAGTAAAATAATCGAATCAGAATCCTATTCACAAGATTGTACTAATTTAAAGTTCATTAATTCTTGAAAGAAGGCGATTTACTGGGCCCTGCTTGGGCCCTGGAATGTATCGTTAAATTGGATTTTTCTGTAAGTCTTTGATTTTTATGGTGCCGAAGAGAGGGATCGAACCTCCGACCTTCGCATTACGAATGCGCTGCTCTACCAGCTGAGCTACCCCGGCTAACTTACTACGAAAGGGCATTTTAACAAAATTGCATTCTTGCTAGCAATGATTGTTGTCATACTCTAGCTAAATTGCTAATGAATGGTTATGATAAGAAAATTATTTCTACAAGGGGTTTTTGTGTGACAAAACAGCAACAAGGTTTTACGTTAATGGAATTAATGATTGTTGTCGCGATCGTGGCCATCTTAGCAGCAATTGCCGTGCCTGCTTATCACGATTATATGGTTCGTGCGCGCGTGACAGAATTAATCAGCATCGGCGCCAATGCTAAAACTGCCGTTTCAGAATATTATCTTTCTAAACGAGCCATGCCTACCAGTAATGCGCAGGTTGGGCTAACGAGCGTGAAAACGCAGTATGCCGAATCTGTCACCATTGGCACCGGCGGTATCATCACCATTGTCGGCAATGAAACCAGTATTGGCAGCAAAGAGCCAATCAGTATTACGCTAACGCCGGCGGATGAAAATGGCATGATTAAATGGACTTGTAGCGGCAAAGGAGCAACGCAATACCTCCCAGCTGTTTGTCGACATGATCAATAGCAATATTGAACATAACGATGTTTCTACTATTCGCTTGGCGAACGACATTATATCAGCAGCTATCGCGCGCCAAGCATCGGATATTCACTTTGAACCTTACGAAAAAAAGATCCGAATTCGTTTTAGAATTGATGGTATTTTAAGTGAATTTGCCTCGTTAAACCCAGAATTTGGACCTCGTCTCGCCGCGCGCTTAAAAGTACTATCTCGTCTAGATATATCTGAACGTCGACTGCCACAAGATGGTCGTTTTAAATTGAAACTTCCTACACAAGATCTGATTGATTTACGGATCAGCAGTTGCCCGACTCTCTTTGGTGAAAAAATAGTATTGCGTATTTTAGATCCCGCTAATACCCAAGTGAGTATTGAAGCGTTAGGATTTGAAGCAGAACAACAGGCTATTTTTGTAAAAGCCATTCGCAGTTCACAAGGAATGATTTTAGCCACTGGCCCAACCGGAAGTGGAAAAACCCTTTCGCTTTACACAGCAATAAATCTGCTTAATGATCTGGCTGTTAATATTTCGACTATTGAAGATCCCATTGAAATTAATCTTCCTGGAATAAACCAAGTTCATGTCAATCCTAAAGTTGGTTTGACATTTTCTAATGCACTTCGTGCTTTTTTACGCCAAGATCCCGATATTATCATGGTAGGTGAAATTCGCGATCCTGAAACAGCTGAGATTGCAGTCAAAGCGGCACAAACCGGTCACTTGGTTTTGTCCACCCTGCATACCAACAGCGCAGCAGAAACCATCACCCGTTTGATCAATATGGGGATCCCTGCTTATCATCTTGCCACAGCGATTAAGCTTGTTTTCGCGCAAAGATTGGTGCGACTATTGTGCACTCATTGTAAACAGATGGTGCATTATCCGCCAGAAACACTCCTCGCAAAAGGGTTTGATCCGAATGAAATTTTAGGACTTCAATTGTTTCGCTCAGGGGAATGTGACCAATGTCACCAAGGTTACAAAGGCCGTATTGGAATTTTTGAAGTCATGCCAATTTCGGAAACAATCAGTAGAATGATCCTTTCGGGTAGCAGTGCGATAGATATTGCTAAGCAAGCCAAAAAAGAAGGAATGATTACGTTACAGCAAGCGGGTTTAAATAAGGTTAAGACGGGGGTGACGAGTTTTGAGGAGGTTGAGCGGATCACTTAATTTACATTTTCTTTGTTTTAATTAGGTACTTATTGATACATCTCCACCTAGTTTGCCATTCACCCCGGCAAGATCTTCACAAAAAGATAAACGTACGGATTTTCTGCCGTGCCGCTAATTTTTTCAACGGTTGCGCTTTCAATCCTATTCGATTTCAACCAATCAATAAAAGTTGGCAATAGCCCACGATTCACATAACCGATCCGATTACCGTTAACATCAATGCCGATCGCTTCTTCTTCTTTAAAAAGGTCTTTGACAAAAACAGCAGGTTGATCAATTTGAACTTGGGCTTTTCGATACCGATAACCCGCGGCTTCTAAAAGTAATTCACACCTATCGGTAACATGATCAAATGGATGGATCAGTGAAAAAGAGTCGGATAATAGCTTTGCACCAGAATAGCCTAATAATGCAAAATCACTGAGCTTAGCATCGGGTTTTAATCTGAGGCCTTCTAGATATTGTGAAAAATCGCCTCGAGTACGTGGCGGTAACCGCCGCATAAAAGCATCGATCACATTGTGATGAATTTTGTGGAGCTCTAAAAAGGCAGGATATGGTGTAAAGCCTTTGATGATGGCTGCTTGAAAATCTTTGGTGTGATGCAAGTAGGTTAATGACGTTTCATCCCCTTCGCGTTTAATCTCGCCAACAATATAGCGAATACGCTCTTCTGGCGATTGCCAAGCAAGTAATAATGTTGAAGGTTCGATGATATGTTCAATCAAATTCATATTAGTTAAATAGCTCATTGAGTAACTGTTGATGCCGAAGTTGGAGTAATTTTAGCATAAAATCCGCGCGTTTATGCGTTAGCTTCACGGGAACATTAAATGCGGTGAATTCATCCAAAATATTTTTAAAAATGTCATCGTTAACGCTGGTTAAGCAATTTAAGATGGTTGATCGCGTTTCGGGATAGTGTACAAGAAATTTTTGGATCAGTTCAACGTGCCCGCAGGGGGAATCATCATTCAAGCGCCACTTCATATGATGCCAACCTTTTGCAATATATTTTTGCAGACGATGCAGATCAGAACACTTTTCAAAATTATCTGCAGTAATTTCATGACCTAAACTTGTACCATTGTCAAAAACAGGAGAAATTTGCATCGCATGATTAATTGGGTTAATAATTATCCCCCAATTATCTTGATGACGATCGGTATTACCAATGAGCGCATCAAAAGTAAATGCTTTTGCCCAATAGGTTTTCCAATCTAAATCATATTTTTGGTTTAGATCGGTCAATATTTGCGCCACACTTTCAAAATTATGTTGCTTCCCTCTTTTTCGATCGAAATTAGGAATAATCTGCTGACAATAATCCCCACCAGGAACAAAAATCTCATCGCCAAAATCCACTTTGTTTAAAAACCATTCAATTAATGCGCCCGTTTGATTTTCTTTGCTATCGAATGCAACAAAAGCCGGTGGAACAGGAACATCCATTAACACGCCAAGGCGATAAGCAACAATTTCCATCCAAAATTGTTCGGGGTAGCGCGGTGAAGATCGTTTAAAAAGATAGCGATGCTCTGCTCGTAAGAAACCAAATGGCGCAGGCGTTGGGCAATACAAGAGGGTTTTATCCCGAGCCCCTTCTGGGTAAGCAGCAAGCTCTTCATCTCGACGCCAGGTTTTGAGATCGATGGCTTGATCAATGGATTGCCTCAACGCTACGATCTCCCTCGCAATCTGATATATATTCTGCTCGCACTTGAAAATGCGAAGCATCATTGAAGTGTGCTTAGTATAATTAAATGCTTAAAACATGTATATAGCGCGTTCCCCTAGGGCGGGACGGCACAGCAAAATCCCTCTGCGCTACGCGCGGTCTCCCTTTTTCAAAGGGAGACATTATGTCGCTACGCGACCCTTGTGGGCAAAGAACGTAGGGTGTGCAAAGCGAAGCGTGCGCACCAAAAAGAACGTAGGGTGTGCAAAGCGCAGCGTGCACACCAAAAAGAACGTAGGGTGTGCAAAGCGCAGCGTGCACAC
>JBIOEB010000119.1:0-5438 GCA_044445585.1 Candidatus Berkiellales bacterium | reverse complement strand
GCGATGGGGGTTTCCAAAGGGGGAGAATCGCGATTCTCCCCCTTTGGTGCAAGCGCGGATTCATTCCGCGCGCAGCATACAAACAAGATATACCGCTCGCACTCATACTAAAAAATCGCATCTTCAACTGCGAGCGGTATATACCGGTCGTACTTAATGATCTTCGCATCTTGAAGAGTACTAGATATAGTTCGACATCTTTATCAATTTCTATAGGCTAATTGCATACTGATCGAAAGTCCTTTACACTATTTCGCATTAATGACTAGATTGGACTTGATCTATGAGACAGGTACCTTATTATTTGGTCATCGGCTCTGGCCGAATGGCAACGCATATTTGTTATTACCTCACCCTTTTAAATCTCCCATTCATTCAATGGTCGCGAAATAAAAATTCATTTTCTGAATTAACAAGCCACTTAAAAGACACCACCCATATTCTTCTTTTAATTACTGATAGCAACATTCATTCTTTCGCACAAGAAATGAATATTAAACCTTCGCAAAAATTAATTCATTTTTCAGGGCAACTTTCGGTAGAAGGTATTTATAGTACTCATCCCTTAATGACTTTTAATCAGGATCTGTATCCATTACAAACTTATCAGAAGATCCCTTTTATTCTAGAAAATGAGGGGCCTATTTTATCAGAACTGCTACCCGGTTTGCCAAATCCATGGTACTTAATTCCTAAAGAATTAAAAACATTTTATCATGCTCTGTGCGTCCTCAGTGGCAATTTTTCATGCATCTTGTGGCAAAAGTTTTTTAATGAATTAGTGAATACTTTTCAACTTCCAGCAGAAGTTGGGATCCCTTATTTAAAGCAGATTTTTCATAATATTATGATCAATCCTGATACTGCAGTGACGGGGCCACTGATCCGAAAAGATCATGCCACCATCGATTCACACCTTAAAGCATTGCAGCAAGATCCCTTTTTTAAGATCTACCAGTCTTTTTCAAATACTTTTTTAAATCTAAGGAAATTGAATGATGAATATTACTGATTTTTATCGCATGAAACAAAATAACCAAAAAATTACCATGGTGACTTGTTATGATTTTACGGCAGCTCAAATCATTGCGCAAAGTAATATCGATTGTATTTTAGTCGGCGACACTGCAGCGATGATGATGCACGGTCATAAAACCACCTTACCAGCAACTGTTGAGATGATGATTCAACATGTAGCAGCAGTAGCACGAGGAGCTGAAAATAAATTTATTATTGGTGATTTACCGTTTTGCTCTTATCGCAAAGAACTAACCCATACGATGAATACCGTTGAAAGTTTAATGCGAGCCGGAAGCTCTGCCATTAAGCTAGAAGGCGCTGACGATAATGTTCATGCTATCACTCATATCGTAAAATCTGGGATCCCAGTGATGGGCCATTTGGGGTTAACGCCTCAATCTATCCATGCCTTAGGGGGATTTAAAGTCCAAGGGAAAAATGAGCAAACAGCACAAAAAATCTTGGATCAAGCTAAATCGTTAGAAGAAGCTGGTTGTTTTGCCGTGGTATTAGAATGTATCCCATCGCCTTTAGCAAAAAAAATAAGCGATCAACTAACTATCCCTACCATTGGAATAGGTGCGGGCCCTTATACTTCAGGACAAGTCTTAGTGTTTCATGATTTATTAGGCTTGCAAACGGAACTTAAACCAAAATTTGTGAAAACCTACTTACAAGGCGCCAAAATTATTCTAGAATCTCTCAATCAATATCACCAAGATGTCACGAGTAATGTTTTTCCTAACTTAAATGAACATTGTTACGAGGTGTAAGCAATGACTTTAATTATCAATTCAGTGCCACAATGGCGATCGATCCGAAATAAGATTGATGCTTCAACACCCATTGGATTTGTTCCAACGATGGGTGCTTTGCATGAAGGACACATCAGCTTATTACACCGTGCCAAATCAGAAAATGCTCTTAGTGTGTTATCTATTTTTGTGAATCCTGCTCAATTTAATGATAAAGAGGATTTCGCAAAATATCCCAAACCCTTAAGCGCTGATATTAAAATTGCTAATGAGTGTAAGGTGGATTATTTATTACTTCCTATCGACACCGAAATTTATTGCGATCATTATTCTTATGTCATATCAGAAAAAAATCAAAGTACCTTATTAGAAGGCAGATCACGCCCTGAACATTTTGATGGCGTGTTAACTATCGTCATGAAATTGTTTTCGTTGGTAAAACCTAATCGAGCCTATTTTGGCGAGAAAGATTTTCAACAATTAGTGTTGATCCAAGGATTAGTCAAAGCGTTTTTTCTGGATATAGATATTATCCCCTGCCCTACTGTTCGCGAATCAAGCGGTTTAGCGCTTAGTTCACGCAACCAACATCTTACTGCTCTGCAGCGTGAAAAAGCATCATTAATCTATCAATTATTATCTACCTACACCGATCCTCTGATCATTGCTCAAAAACTTGAACAGGCTGGTTTTTCAATTGATTATATCGAGAAATGGTGTGATCGGTTGTTAGCGGCGGTCAAGCTTGATAATATTCGATTAATAGACAACATTCCGTTTAATCATCAGCCGTCTTAATTATCATGTCCCTGAATTAACATCATAGAGAAACGAACATGTTATTATGCTTAGATATTGGTAACACTCATATATACGGTGGGCTCTTTAAAGGGAATGAGCTTTCTTTTCAATTTCGTTACCCCAGTAAAGGGGGATGTACCTCAGATGAATTGGGAATATTCTTAAAATCTTACCTTCGTGAAATCGGGATAAATCCTGAACAAATCAAAAAAGTTGCTTGCTGCTCGGTAGTGCCTGCGTTAGATTATTCCGTGCGATCTGCTTTTATTAAATATTTTGCCTTAGAGCCATTTGTGCTACAAACGGGTGTTAAAACCGGCTTGCAAATTAAATACAAAAACCCAAGCGAAGTGGGTCCCGATCGGATCGCCAACACAATTGCAGCGTGCCACCATTTTCCAAATAAAAATATTATTATTGTCGATCTGGGTACCGCGACAACGTTTGAAGTGCTTTCACATCAAGGGATCTTTTTAGGGGGCGCAATTATTCCTGGATTACAAATGCAAATGATGGCCTTAAATGAATACACGGCAAATCTTCCGCCGGTTCGCATTTTAAAAACACAAACCCCATTAGGTCAATCCACCACCACTAACATTCAATCCGGTTTGTTTTATGGACATCGTGGCGCCATTCGTGAAATTTTAAAGGAAATTACAGTAGAAATGTTTAAAGACGCTTCCCCAATCATTATCGGTACCGGGGGGTTTTCACAACTATATGAAAATGATGGCCTGTTTGATGTTATCTTGACCGATTTGGTGTTGCACGGCCTGCGGATCGCTTATCAGAAGAATCACCCAGAGGAGTTGTAGATTTTTTGCGGTCACGACTGGGTGTAAACCTTGGCGTAGGGCTTTCGATTTCTAACGAGTGCTCTTTAGCATCTTCATTTTTTGTTAAATCAATTATGTCGTCAGGATTTGTTTTTGAATTTTTACGTTTTAATATAAAGATACAAACCGTTAATAAAACAGAAGCACTAACAAGAGTTGTTAAAAGCCCCACCGTTGTTGTGATCCCGGCTGCAAATAGAGTCGCCTTTACGCCTTCCAAACCTAAATAGAAATCGAGCAACTTCTTAGTATAAGGCAATGCTAACAAAATCGTAGAAGAGCCTTTTAGCGTTGCTAGCACGCTATTTGCACTAATTAACCCTGGGATCGCCCCGCCAATTGCGCTTAATAAAATGGCGATGGTTTCGGCTGTATTGGTTTCACTTAAATTTTCTTTTTCTTCTTCCTTTTCACCGTCCTCTTCTTCATCACTTCCACTATCACTTTCTGATAAACTCGATCCGTCATGAGAAGGCATTTGATGGACTGCGACGGGAGGAGGTCCCTTCTTACTGGACATTACTTTCACTTGTGGAGTTGCTTTTTTTGCCGCTGCGTCTTTCTGTAGTGCTGGTTTAGGGCTTGTCGGTTTCGCTGGAGGGATCTCTACCGGGAGTGGTGCTGCACTTACTTTTTGTAAAGGTGTCTTTTTCGGCTCTTTTCTTAAAGGGGTGGGTTTCTTTAAAGAAGCTGTTTTTGCGGAAGCGACTCTTGCAGGTGCTGCAGCGGGAATTTCTTTTTGAGCAGTTGAGAGTTGTCTGGGTACAGGCTGCACCATTGGTTCAAGAGCCACCGATTGTTGCTCAGGTGCTCTAGGCGGCATTGGGGTGGGAGCACTTTGAGGCAAAACTTCACCTTCGCTTGTTGTTAAGTTGCTAGTAAATTCATTAAATTTCAAAGCGCTATTTTTCTTAAGTTGAATTTCGTAATTGTTTAGCAATTTTTCTGCTTTCTGATAAACCGCCAAATTTTGCTCAAAAGTAAGATTTTCCTGCCAACCGCAGTGGGCTAGCAGAATCCCCATACTTCTTAACTCGCCCCAGAAACCGAATCGAAGGCGATTCGCGATCCTCGTGTGATATTTGTCACAACCTTCTTTAAGTTTTTTAACCTCGTTTAATAGGGTATTAAAAGCATTATTTTGCAGATCGGCTAATAATTGAAAACGCGCATAAGCACTTTGCCAAACGGGTCCCTCGGCACCAGGGTTAGGAAAGGCATCCCGCAAGGGTTCAGAAACACTTTGCATGATCTCATTGAGCTTTCGAATCATCCCCGTTTTAATATCATCGTCTTCTTCTAATAACCCAACGCGATCGCAAACATCAATCAACAACTCCATCAAAGTTAATTTAAAGCCAAGCTTTTTAATAAGTTGATTAGCAGCCAATTGAAGATCGCCCCTTTTAGCTGTAATCAAGGCTATTTTTTGAGCGTAAGTCGTTAATTGGTTTAACTCTCGTGTTAACTCATCCTTTAATTGATTTATTCTTGTAGGAATTTTAGATAATTCTCGTTTTTCAAGAAACAATGCTTCTAATGATCGACGTTGGGTAGTTAATTCTTCGTCTTCATCCATAAATTGACCAATGAGTTCAATTACAATATTGGGATCAGCAAATCTTAATATCAGAGCAAATTTATGAAATGGTAATGCTTGCTGTAAGGCTACCTTTCTATATTCTTCGAGAAAATACTGCCGCATACGGTTTCGAAGGGCCGGTGACTCACATGCTCCGAAATCGTTTCGAATCGTGGCAACATTGATCTTTCTCAGGTTTGATAGTAGATCGGACTTTTCTTTCGCAAATTCTTCAAATTGATCGTATAGTTCTTTTAAAACATTATCACTCAAACCGTAAAATCTACAAACGCGGATCACATTTTTGATCGCTGGATCTTTCGGAAAATCAAATTTTAAGACATCGTTAAGAAAAGTTGTTGAACTGCCTGCTTTCATTATGCTACCTTCGTATATACCTATTACACTTCAAGATGCGAAGCATCAAAGAAGTGTTACTTT
>JBIOEB010000118.1:0-5566 GCA_044445585.1 Candidatus Berkiellales bacterium | reverse complement strand
CAATAGCATGCTCGATATTGCTAAAAAAGGAAAAGGCGCAATGCCACCGAAAGGGACGTGTATGCAATGTTCTGATGAAGAGTTGCGTAAGACAATTGAGTATATGATCCCGCAGAAAAAGTAGCCGCTGCGCTCCTTGTTTAGATGCTGCGCGCGGAATGAATCCGCGCTTGCACCAAGGGGGAGAATCGCGATTCTCCCCCTTGGGAAACCCCCATCGCGTAAATCGCATTTTCTCGACGGGCGGCACAGTAAAATCCCTCTGCGCTTTAGTTTGGTGATCGATAGTTTGACGTTATGGGTGTTTGCCGCGGTATTTACACTGCCTGCAATTAAATTGCTTTCGTTGCGGTATCAATAACACGGGGTTTTGGAAAAATCGAACATTAAACGGCAGAGCTACGTCGGAGATTAACCCAGGGCAGATGCCCTGGGTTTTCAGGTATAAATTGGGTATGCGTTATTATAACGTGCATTCACCAGAAGCATTTGTCGGATGGTAATAACCCGATCCAACGATGTAGTTATCAGACACAGCAACTACATAACTACTTTTGCATTCTCGTTCATTGTTGGCTGGGTTGATCATCATGTAGCTAACCCATCCGCCACCTTGTTTGCCTTTATTAATGAGATCACGGACAAAGAAATTGCCTTTGCTGTCTTTCATACTCTCAAGATTGTGGCCAATTTGTTTGGTGTCGGATCTGCTAGCAAGTAGTTTACCTTGATAATCGAGAACAAAAATGTAAGAGGAGCCTTTGGTAAATTGACCATGAGCTTTGTTGAACTCCTTTACGGCATGGTCCATACCATTTTGTTTAATGTAATTAGTAGCTTGAGTGACGAGAGATTCTATATGCTGCTTGTTGGCCTGAGCGTTCGTTGTCCTCTCGGCACTATAAGAGGTACGGCTCCAAAACAACATCAAGATGATAGCCATTGTGGTTGCAAGGTTAAAATATTTCCGTGATGCCATTGCTTTCTCCCTAAGTTGTGGATAAACCTTCCATAACAATAGTACGATATTTTTTTCAAGTTAGCATTATTTTCTGGTTGTGCTTTTACACAGCCGCTACCAACGGACAACAGATAACAAATAGTTATGATCGTCGGTCCATGCTTTATTCATCCGCTTTTGATTAAACGTTAAAACGTCTTTATTGAAAAGATACAACCCGATGTCGGATTGCCGACTGATCAGCACCCATTCCCCAGAAAAAACCCAATTTTTATCATCCGTAGGGTTGTGAGCAATATAAGCATGAAGGCCAAGTTGATCAGCAATCGCTTGTAATGGTGGATAGAGATCAACGTAGCGACTTGACACGTGAAAGGTCAGTATGCCATTGGGAGCAAGATGTGCTAAATAAATTTTAACCGCTTCAACGGTTAGCAAATGAAGCGGAATGGCATCACCATTAAATGCATCAATGACGAGTACATCATAATTTTCTGATCCTGTTTGCTGCAAAGATCGAGCCAAAGACATTCTGCCATCACCAATAACTACTTCAGTGGTAGCAGGCGTTTTAGCAAGATAATAAAAATAATTTTTCGCCATTTTTTCCATATCTGGGTCAATTTCGTAAAAGCGGACAAAATCGCCTTTTTCTGCCAAGGCCGCAATGGTGCCTGCGCCAAGCCCAATCACACCGACTTTGACGCCTGGTTTAAGCATGTTAAGTCGTTGGCGCTCAAAATCCATTGCCAGCCCCACGCCGCTTAACGGACTAAAATAGGTGGTGGGCGTTAAGCAGCGTTCAGGGGTGAGATATTGGTGCCCGTGAATAATATTTCCGTTGCGCAAGAGTCGTTGATAATATTCTGTATTAGGATTTTTTTCGACAAGTTCAGATTTACCAAAAAAATTGCGATTATTAATCACCACATCTTTTTGTGTATCATACTGATGATAAACAAGCATTGACGTTAAGCCCACTAAAGTGAAAATAAATGAATATCTCAAAATGCGTTGTGACCATTTTGCAGAAGGGGTCGCCTGGTAAAATGTTAAATAACCTGCAAAACCCAAAACACCTAGCAATGAAGCATAAAAATCCCACCAATCGTTAAAGAGTAAAGGGGCAATCAAGTTGACAAAAAAACCACCCAACACACCGCCACAGGCGATAATTAAATAGTAAAACGTAAGATGCTCTGGATGCGGTTTAAGTTTAAAGAGCTCGCCATGGCAAATCATGCATCCTGATAATAGCAAGGTCGAAAATACTAAAATTTGTAAATGTAACAATAATTGGTGATGGGTATATAGCGCTAATACCAGGCCTGCCATCAATGCATATATAATGATCCACACTAGGCGATTATAAATTTTGGGATATGAAAAGGTGATAATAAAAGAAAGCAAATAAAGCGTTAATGGGATCAACCACAAGAGTGGAAAACTGATGACATTTTGCATCATCATTTGCGTGGTAGATAATAATAAAGCACTGCTTAATGTGGTGAGAATCAACCAAGAGAAAATAGAAGATTTCGTTAAGGGTTCAGACGGTTTTGGCGAAGTGGTTAGGATATTTGTCTGGCCTTTTCGTAAAGTAATTATCAAACAAAACCCGGCGCTTAAAAAATAAGCCCCGTAACATAAGGACCATAAGGCCAGTTGCTTATTTAATCCTAAAAATGGCTCTAATAAAAAAGGAAAAGCCAGCAGGCCCAACAACGATCCAAAATTAGACAAAGCATAATAGCGATAAGGAAATTGGTTTTGGTAAGTGTGGCAATACCAATGTTGTAACAAAGGGCTGGTCGAAGAAATCAGCACAATCGGTAAAATAATAGTTGCACTTAACAACGCAAAAATAACAATGGGCGGCCATAAAGGTAAAGCGGCCATCTCTTCTAAAGGAACAATGGGAAGAAACAACAACGATAAGCAGAGTAAGGCGGCATGGATCACCACTTGTAAAGAAAGTTGACGAATCCTAGCTAGCAAGTAAGCATAAAAATAGCCTACGAGCAGTGCGGTTTGAAAAAATAACACAATGCATAACCAAACTGCGGGGGAGCCGCCAAACCAAGGAAGTAATTTTTTGGCAAGCAAAGGTTGAACGATAAATAATAAAAAAGCGCTTAAAAAAATAGAAGTGCTAAATGCTAACATGGTTGAGTCGCCGTACTATAGTTGTCGATCATACTTGCGAAATTGGATTGCTTGAGCAATATGATTACTTTGAATTTGCTCGTTTGCAGTGAGATCTGCAATAGTGCGCGCCACTTTTAAGATCCGATGATACGCTCTTGCAGAAATGCCCAGTTTCTCTAAAGCAGAGGTTAACAAGCTTTGGGCAGCATTATCAAGAGGACAAAATTCAATGATTTCTGAAGGCGTTAGTTTGGCATTAGTACGCAAACTCCGGCGCAATTGGCGATCGCGCGCTTGGATCACGCGTTGTTGAATGATCTCACTCTGTTCTTCTTGTTTAGGATGAAAACTTGATAAGTGCTCTGCACCCAATGCGGGGACTTCAATATGCATATCGATCCGATCTAACAAAGGGCCCGAAATTTTGTTGCGATAGCGTTGAATTTGTTGAGGACTACAACAGCACTCTTGGCGCGGATCAGAAAGATAACCACAAGGGCAGGGATTCATCGCGGCAATCAGTTGACAACTTGCCGGATAATCGGCTTGCCCTGCTGCACGAGAAATATGCACTCTTCCCGATTCAAGCGGCTCGCGCAGTACTTCTAACACATGACGGCTAAATTCTGGTAATTCATCTAAAAATAAAATGCCATGATGCGCTAACGAAATTTCACCCGGCAGGGGATGACGTCCACCGCCCACTAATGAAATTGCTGATGCGGTGTGATGTGGTCGACGAAAAGGGCGCTTTAGAAAAGGATCTTTTTGAAAGCCTTGATGACTAATTGAATAAAGGGCGGCGACTTCAAGTGCTTCTGGTTTCGTGAGCGGTGGAAGGATCCCTATCAAACGACTAGCGAGCATGGTTTTTCCGGTGCCAGGTGGGCCAATCATGAGCAAACTGTGGCCGCCTGCAGCAGCGATTTCTAAAGCATATTTAGCATGATGTTGTCCGCATACTTCTGATAAACAAGCATAAGAAGCACGGTAATTTGTTTCGTCTAATTTCACTTGAGAAGGTTGCAGTGGATTTTCACCAGAAAGATGTGCGCATACTGCTAAAAGATTAGGAAAAGCAAAAATGTTTAAAGGCGATACCCAAGAGGCTTCTTCTTCGTTGCATTTTGGGATCACAAAATGTCGAGCTGCGTTTTGAGCGCCTAAAGCAAAAGGTAAAATGCCCTTAAGGTGGCGTAGTTCGCCGCTTAAGCCTAATTCACCGGCAAATTCATATTCTAAAATTGCATTACAAGAAAGCTGCTCAGTTGCTAGCAAAACGCTAATCGCAATCGGCAAATCAAAACGCCCGCCTTCTTTTGGTAAATCTGCCGGCGCAAGATTAACGGTAATACGCCCCCTGGGAAAAGTGAAACCGCTTTGTAGCAGCGCACTACGCACGCGATCTTTGCTTTCTTTGACGGCAGCTTCAGGCAGGCCAACAATGGTAAAGCGCGGCAAGCCTCTTGATAAATGTGTTTCAACCACCACTTGTGGAGCATGAATGCCAACACTGGCACGGCTATAAACAACAGCAAGCGATGACATGGGGGTGGGTCCTAAAAATTTAAAGTGGATTGAGTATATAATAACGAGGGTGGAAGTGTGAGTAGTTTTTTGTTGTTACTGTCTTTTTAAAAAATATTTTAAGATGTAATACATTATATTTCCTCAAGTCTTTTTAAAGTGTCAGGATATTTTTGCACCATAAGAATTAAAGCTGCCGCCTGATCGTTTGGGATGGTTTCTCCTTGTTCCCACTTTTCAAGCGTTCTTGGAGAAACTCTCAACTTATGAGCAAAAACTGTTCTGGACATGTTATATTTTTTTCGCAATTCACGTATCAAAACATCATTTACTTTAGGACGTGGCTTCTTTAATGAATAAGTTCGTAAAGTGATCATGCCCGATTGATGAGCTTGTATTTCTTCAAGACCTGCTTTTAACTCTTTGAATAAATTACGTTTGTTTTTACCTTTCATGGTTTAGTGCCCTTTTAACATTTTCTCTAATATCTTCTTCAAAGTTTTTTTATCTTCAGAAGACAAATCTGATACTTCATTTTTGGCATAGAGCGTCATCAAATAAATTTGATCTTTGGAGGAGTAAAAGTAGTATACAATTCTAATACCACCACGTTTGCCCTTTGTGCCTGTTGCCCAGCGCAGTTTTCGTAATCCACCGGTTTCTTTAATAATGTCACCCGCATTGGGGTTTTCCACCAAAAACTGCTGTAACTCCCTATATTGAGCATCCGATAGATAATTAGAAGAGAGTTTAGTAAACATACTTGTTTCAATAAATATCATAGCACAATCCTACCCTAGAAGGGTATAGTTTAAAAATAAAAAATGAATTTAAAAAAACCATTTAAAATCAGTTAGTTACAAATGAAAGCCGCTACAACAATTTAAAATGTTAAACGTTGCTATGGTGCCGAGGCATAACGTTATATTT
>JBIOEB010000117.1:0-5602 GCA_044445585.1 Candidatus Berkiellales bacterium | reverse complement strand
GTCCCTTTTTTTTGTTCGGGAACGTACGTCCCTGTACTCGACCTTTTCCTCATCCCTGATCAGGGCGTCCCTCACAAAAATAAAGGGAGCCTCTTTGCTTCTATCCGAGTACCAAGGTTCACTTTTTTCGAGCTTAGTTGGATCTTATATAATAAATTTTGCTGCCATCATCATGTGCTTTTCACATGCTGGCTGGAGTGAAGTAATCCAAATTCGGAGCTGGATCCCGGATATTAAGTCACTCTAAGCTCACAAGTTCGCTAAGAGTGACTAAATTCCGGGAAAACAGCCAAACAAAAGAGCTGATGTCGAAGCAATTGCCCATTCCAATCTGCTGCCTTACAGCGCTCTGTAAGCAAGATTTTCTATACTGGGCGTCACTATGATCACTCCGCAAACAAAGTGGTGTTAAACCTGTTCAGTACTTGATGCGGGATCTTGGGAAAAGATTTATCTTTTTCCGGAATTTATTTTTTAGCCACGTAGTGGCCTAGGAATTGAGCCCCGCGTGAAGGCCTTGAGCCGTTAGGCGACTAGGCCGGAACGTGGGGTAAGAGCACCCACCCCAACACCAAGCTGCGGCAGCAGCGCAGGAAATCCTACGCTGCTGCCGCAGCTTGAGATTTTTTTGTGTATCCCACCCCCACGTTTCGGCGCTAAGAAGCGCCTTTACGTGGGGCTAATTTCCTAGGCCACTACCGTGGCGACTGCTACGGCTATTTTAGCGCAAGACTTAATCTACCTTCAAAATAAAGATCCAGTTGTCCTATCGTTAAAGCCCAATTTTGTAAAGGTTGATTCCATCGCTCCTTAATTTTATTGCAGGCGCATATTCATCGTATAAGATCCCACTAAGCTCGAAAAAAGTGAACCTTGGTACTCGGATAGAAGCAAAGAGGCTCCCTTTATTTTTGTGAGGGACTCACCTCTGGGAAATAGATAAAAGTTTGGGTTTAATGATTAAATACTATTTCTCACACTTGAGGAACTCCATTACGTAGAATACACTTCAATGATCTTCGCACCTTGAAGTGTAATGAGCATTACAACGCTTACCTTTAAATTTGTCTTTCGTTTCTATTTCGGTTTAAACACTGGCGCTGTTTTTACAATTTGCTCAGGTTTTATACCTGTGAGAGCTGTAACACGCTTGTGTTGAACACGTATCTTTGTGAGATCTTCTAATATTGGATCTAAAATGGGTGCGCGAGCAAAGGTGGTAATGTTTTGTTCTTTAATTATTTGGAACATTCTTGGTGCTTTTGCTGCTCTGACACTAGTTAAAAGTTCAAACATTTCAAAACCTATTTTCATTTCGGGTTGAGGTTCACCGCGTTCCTGTTCGGATTTTTTCTGTTCGCGTTCTTCCAGTTTTTTTCTAGGTAGCGAAAATTTTAAAAATTCCTGGTATATGAGTAAGGATTCACCGATTTTGGCGCTATTCTCTTTAATAAATTTTGACATTCTTTCAGGTTGGGGGTTGATAACGTTTCCTGGGTTTTCAAACAATAAGCATAAGTCATTAATTATTTTGAAATAATGTTCTCTACCTTCATCTAGTTTAGATACACTTCCTGATTTATATGCTTCTACTAGATTAGAATAGGCTTCATCGAGTTCTTTCATTAATCTTATTGCTACCACTTTCCATTGTTGAGCCGTAACTCCATTATTAGTAGTCATAATACACCTCTTGGTATTCATTTATTTAGGTAGTGATCAGTAATAAAAAGTTCCTCAAAACATATAAAATGTTGAATTTATTATAAAGATATTTATTTCTAAAGTATGTATATACCGCTCGAACTTGAAGATGGGATTTATTCGCTGAGCCAAAGGATCGGCATCTGGCACTGTAAACCCACCTCCGGGTATTAGATCGAAGTTCGGCTTTGATGATTAAGTATTATTGATTATTTAGAGGCTACGATTATCAAGACAGCCCCTTAAATACCTGAATGATCACGTTAATGTATCGTCTCTAAAGTCCTATAGACTTATCTTGTTGACCTCTTATCGCCTGATCATGAGGTTTTATCATTTATTTTTTAGAGAACAAACTATTTTTTGATAAAATATTGTTTTAATTATTAATCAGAAAACCGAGATTATGAAGCGTAGCCCCACAACAACCGAAGCATCAGATACTTCAGCACCGACGGAAGGGACACAAGAAGCGCTGATTAACGATCTGCTTGAGGAAGTTTTTGGTGTTGTCATGGAGAACTTAAAGCCCTATCACTTTAAAGGGTCCAGAACGGTTAAATTGGTATGTCGGCAATGGAACCTATACATAAATCGAAATGTATATCTCCCAAAAAAGATAACTAAAGAAGATGTCGTTAGTTCGTGTCACGCTACTGAAGATGCCTCATATGTATTTAATGATGAAAATTTACTTGAACGTTTGTCATTTACCGAAAGGTTACAAGTGGCTAGCCCTGATCCTAAAGTGGTTGATGAAATTGAAGATCAACTTCAAGGTCAAGATCTTGTTGCAATCGGACAAAAAAATATTGGTCAGGCGAGGCGTATGTTAGGTACTCCCGTGCTTGCGGGTAAATTGTCACCAAAGGGGAGGCTTGTTTTAACCGGATATCATCCTGAACTTGTCATTGAATGGTTAAAAAATCCTACTCAAGTACAGTTTTTATTGGGTGAGGACTTGGTAGATCTTTGTTATGACATCAGAACGCTTCGTTATATTATAAGTTCTAAAGCCGAACTGTTAGATATTTTAACCCCACCCGATTTGGTAAAGCTGTGTAAACTTCACTTTGAGCTCGCCTTAGAGCTATTAAATAATCCTAAATTCAAAAAGTTATTAGAAAAATTAAGTAAAGATAAATTGATCCAAGTTTATATAAATGATGCCAGCTGTGTCGCACGACTGTTAGCCGATGACAGCTTTGTTGAAGGGCTATCTGGGGACCAGTTAACACTATTTGTGTTTAAACATGAAGCAGAGAGGCGTCATGTGATAAGTGTGAAGAAACTATTAGATAAATTGTCTGGTAATAATTTACTAGAGTTAGGGTTGAAAGATGAATTTATTGCTGAATTTATTTTAGCTTCAGACGAGCTTCGCCAGAAAATGGGAGAAGCAAATGTTTATCAATTGATGGTACATATTAGAATTTTTAAGCGTTTTTGCCAGAATAGAGGGATGCTCCAAAGTCTTGTAGCAATGCAAAATCCTGATGAGATTGAAACATTTAACAATTTAATGAAAATGTTAGATCTCCCAGAGATGCAATCATTATTAAATAAAGAGTCAGTCACGTGGGAGGAAATTGCACCCGCGGTACTGAGATATCAAATAGATCACCCACGAGTTCAAATGAAGGTAAACGGTAAGAAAACGGTGGTTTATATAGAGTTTGCTAATATTGAAACTTTTATCCCTACACTTATTGATGTACTTAAAAGCCCAACATTAAAAACATGCACAACAGATAATGCATTGGAAACATTGTGTTTAATTTCTAATGACGCTGGGAAAGTGATTTTAATGGATCGTTACTTATACAAGAAGTTGACCCCCAGCCAAATAGGAAAGATAGGATATCATTCATTAGAATACGCGCGTATCATATTCCAAACGCCGGAATTACTTGAACAACTAAATCCATCGCAAATACGAAGTATATGCTGGAAATATTTCCCAATTACTGAGCTCGTCATGAGGGATCGAAAACTAGTTCGTATGTTAGATGTATTTACTTTTGAACGTGAAGTTGCAGTAAATAATATCTTAATGGATAAATTCCAAACAACTGCACCAGACAAGGGTGAGGAAAGCGCTCAAAAGCGTCGACGTATTGAAAATTAAAAAAAGAGACTTTGAATTCGAAAAAATCGCATCTTCAAGTGCGAGCGGTATATTCGTCATACAATTAATCATTCCATCACACATTATTCCAAAATAATTATATTTTTAAAAAACATTCTGGTATTCTTTCGCTTGTTTTAAACAGGAGAAATGTAATACATGAATGCCATGTTTAGAAAGAAGATAAAAGGATTTGGTTTATTGGAAGTATTATTTTCTTTGATTCTTTTTTCATTGATTATATTTGGATCGCTTTCCACAGCATTACAAGCATTATATTTGTCTCGATCTTCCTTTGATAAGTCTCAGGCCTTATTTTATGGTGAAGGAATAGCAAATGTAATACAAACACATAAACGGATAGGATTAAATGAACCTTTAGTGTACGTTAAGAGCTGGGAAAAATTATTTTGTGAAATCCTGCCGCCAGGTGAAATTACCATTCAATCTCAGCCAAATCATAGTAAAATCGAAATTTCATTAAAAAACAAAGAAAAGAGGGAATGTTTTAAATTAAAGTGGGAAATAAAAAAGGATGGGCAGATTGAATCATAAAATGTCAGGGATAATGATTGTAGAAGTCATTATCTCTATGACTTTAGGCTTAATTATTGTTGCCGCACTGGTAGAAGTTTCTCTGATGCTCAAACAACTATGGCTGATGCAACAAGGCATGTGTCGAATTCAGGAAAATGCGAGAATGATCGATACCCTATTAGGGGGTGCTATTAAGAATAATAACTATTTTGGATGCCATGCTTTATCAGATAATATATCAATTAGAATTCATCAAGGCATTGATGCTAATTATTTTGGATTATCATCACATTGGCCATTAAGTGGAGATAAATCAAAAATTTCATTAGATAATGCAGTGCCAGGCTCAGATGTTTTATGGTTAAGAAGCTTTAAAACATCCTTGCCATTAATCGAAAACACTTCAGGAGAACATGGGTATTTTTTAGTACAAGGGAAGGCCCCAATTAAAAAGGGTAGACTGATTGCCATATCAGATTGTAGTCATATTGATGTTTTGAAAGTGGAAGGGAGGGTTGAACCCGTCGAGAAAGGAATGATTAAAATTTATCCTAAAAAAGATGAGGGTAGCATCGCCTTGAGTAAATATTATCAAGCAGGGGCGCAAGTGGGTATGATTTCATCTTCTTTATATTATGTGACTAAAACTAAACGCACTAATACAAGTGGTATCCCAGTGTTTGCTTTATACACACTTGATCTTAATGGCAGAAAGCGTGAATGGGTGGAGGGGGTTGAATACATTAGTATTTTATATGGTGTGATGTCAAAAGATGTTATTCAGTATTTTAATGCTAGCCAGGTGAAGGATTGGAAAAGTGTTGTCAGTGTTAAAGCGAGAATTTTGCTGGATTCGATTGAAGATGCATTGCCTAAACCGCAGCCATACGATATTAACGAGCAAGCTATCATCCCCGATGATCGAATGCTGCGTAAGTGGGTATACTATGAATGGGCGATCAAAGCTTAAACTCTTCCCACTTTGCTCTTATGCTTTGTTGCCTGCACTCGCTCACCCCAGTCGTGTACCAAAGCGTACACTCCTGGGGCTTCGTTCGCTTGGCGCCTCGCCTAAAAGCAAAGTGGATTGAGTATTACTCTTCACGGGACGGCACAGAGGCCGTCCCCCCGCTGCGCTCCTTGTTTTGTATGCTGCGCGCGGAATGAATCCGCGCTTGCACCTAAGGGGGAGAATCGCGATTCTCCCCCTTAGGAAACCCCCATCGCGTATAG
>JBIOEB010000116.1:0-5736 GCA_044445585.1 Candidatus Berkiellales bacterium | reverse complement strand
CAACATTCTAGTGTGATTGTCGGCGAGCACAGCGAAATTGATCCACAAAGTTATATTGGGCCAAATTGCGTTATCGGTGAGCGTGTGCGTTTGGGTGCCAATGTTATTATCGAAGCCGGTTGTATCATTGGGGATGATTGCGACATTAGTGATGGCACGGTGTTATACCCACATGTGACGGTTTATCATGGCACCCGCATTGGTATAGAGTGTGTGATCCACTCCGGCGCCGTGATTGGCAGCGATGGTTTTGGTTTTGCGAATCATCAAGGACGATGGCATAAAGTGCCCCAAATTGCGGGTGTACAAATTGGCGATCGCGTCGAAATTGGTGCCAATACGACTATCGATCGTGGTGCCATTGAAGATACCAAAATAGGCAACGATGTGATAATCGATAATCTAATCCAAATAGGACACAACGTTCAAATTGGTGATGGCTGTGCGCTTGCGGCTTGTACTGGCATTGCCGGTAGTGCTGTGATTGGGAAAAACTGCCTGATTGGTGGTGCAACGAATATCAATGGTCATATTACCATTACGGATAATGTGCATATTGTTGGTTGCTCTAATGTAGCGCAGTCGATTACTCAAGCAGGAGTTTATGCTTCGGGGTTAACGGTAAACAATATTAAAGTATGGAAGAAAAATCTCGTACGTTTTCATCAACTCGATGAGATAGCGAATCGTTTAAGAGAATTAGAAAATAAGCTAAAAGCTTTAGAGGAGAGTTAGGCGTGTCATTAGACAGCTCTAAAATGCTAAATATTCATGAAGTGATCAAATGTTTGCCACATCGTTATCCGTTTTTAATGGTCGATAAAGTGTTGGATTTCACTGAAAACTCACTTTGTGCCCTAAAAAATGTCACCGTTAACGAACCTTATTTTATGGGACATTTTCCCGAGAATGCGGTGATGCCAGGCGTGATGATGATCGAATGCTTGGCTCAAGCAGCAGCCATTCTTGCTTATCAAAAAACGAAAAGTACCCCCAAAGAAAATTTATATTTTTTAGCCGGAATTGATAACGCCAAGTTTAAGCAAATGGTGTTACCTGGCGATCAATTAATATTAGAAGTTACCTTTGTTGGCAGTAAAGCAAATTTTTGGAAAATTCACGGAGAAGCTAAGGTGGATGGAAAGATAGCTTGCTCTGTTGATATTTTAAGCGCGTTAAAGGAAGTAAGCTAGTGATTTCAGATAAAGCGATAATAGATAAGACTGCAAAAATTGCAGCGAATGTAGAAATTTCTCCATATGCGATTATTGGTGCACACGTTGAGATTGGAGAAGGATCTTGGATTGGGCCGCATGCCGTGATTAAAGGGCCAACCAAATTAGGTCAAAACAATAGAGTGTTTCAATTTTCGTCTCTTGGCGGAGATCCTCAAGATAAAAAATACGCAGGAGAAACCACTTATTTAGAAATAGGCAACCATAACACCTTTCGAGAATGCACTACTGTTTCACGTGGGACCCAACCGGGTGGTGCGATGACCAAAATTGGCGACGATAATCTCTTTATGGCCTATGTGCATATTGCGCATGACTGCATAGTAGGCAATCACACTACTTTTTCAAATAATGCTTCGCTAGCAGGTCACGTCAAAGTAGAGGATTATGCCAATTTAGGTGGATTTGTTGGCGTGCATCAATTTTGTAGCATTGGTAGTCATGCCTTTTGTGCCGCCGGGAGTATTATTGTTAAAGATGTGTTGCCCTTTATTACCGTTTCGGGTCATCCTGCGCAATCGTTTGGGTTAAATGTTGAAGGCTTAAAACGAAGATCCTTTACCCCCGACGAAATCATGGTACTTAAACGTGCTTACAAAATTATTTGTCGCCATGGCATTTCATTAGAAGATGCTATGAAAAAAATCGAAGCCATGATCCCAGAGTGTCATTATATTCAAAATATGATTGACTTTATCAAGCGATCAACCCGCGGTATTATCCGATAAAAATGGATCAATCAAACATTCGTTTTGCTATGGTAGCCGGGGAAGCTTCGGGAGATATTCTCGGCGCCTCGTTAATTCGTGCTCTGAAAGTTCGTTATCCGCAAGCTACTTTTGAAGGTGTGGGTGGCGAGCATATGATCGCCGAGGGTTTTCATAGTTTTTTTCCTCTAGAACGTTTATCGGTAATGGGCTTTATCGAGCCATTAAAACGCTTATCTGAATTACTACGTATTCGCAAACGGCTTATTGAACATTTTATTAAATTAAAACCAACCGCTTTTATTGGGATTGATTTACCCGATTTTAACTTATCGATTGCCAAAGTACTCAAAAGACAGCATTTAACCACCATACACTATGTGAGTCCGACGGTGTGGGCGTGGCGAAAAGGGCGCATCAAAAATATCAAAAAATCGATTGATTTAATGTTAACGCTTTTTCCGTTCGAAACAAAAATCTATGACGAAAATCAGATCCCCGTTTGTTATGTGGGCCATCCTTTGGCCGATCAAATTCCATTATCGTCCGATAAAACTGCTGCGCGTCAAAGCTTACGATTGCCCATCGAGCAAAAAATTGTGGCAATACTTCCTGGTAGCCGCAACCAAGAGCTTAAATATTTAGCAAAGGAATTTATCGATACCGCAAAGTGGTTATGGCAATATTATCCATCTCTATTATTTATCGCCGCTTGTCCAAACGTTGAAAGAGAACAACAACTTAAATCTTATGTTGAACAATACGAATTTCCGCAATTAAAAATATTTACCAATCAAACCACCGCTGTCATGGCCAGTGCTGATTGCGTATTAGTGGCTTCAGGTACCGCGTCGTTGCAAGCGATGTTGGTGAAACGCCCTACCGTGATTGCTTATAAAATGGCACCTTTAGCTTTTGCCATTGCTAAACGATTAGTGAAAATTCCCTTTATCGGTTTACCGAATTTATTAGCAAATGAAAGGATTATGCCAGAGTTTATTCAGGATGATGCTATTGCCGAAAAAATGGGGCCTGTTTTACTAAATTATCTCCAACATCCCGAAGAAGGTGAAAAAATCGTACCCACTTTCAATCAATTACACCATTTGTTAAGAAAAAATGCAGGTGAAACCGCAGCGGCACGCATTGCCGAGTTAATTGAAAAATAAAAGTAAACGTGCTAAATTGCTCCCTTTCAATTTTTAACTAGAGGTATTCATGGCAGCAAGTGGGGCAACTAAATCAAAGGCTGATCAATCGGGATCGTTAAAGACAACACTAGAATATTTGCTGCTGCGCCATTTTGATCTGTATCGAAAACATTTTAACCCGATGCCAAATGTGAATGGTCCATTTTCAGCTGCCGACGAAAAAGCAATTAATGCAAAAATTGAAGCGATTAATGCTGAAGTGCTTACACCCGTTTTAAATAAAGCACGTCGTGAAAAAGCTAAAAAATTATCGCTACAAGATCTTAACCTCACTTGCCTTCCTAGGGCGTTATTTCTAAAACCAGAATACAAAGAACTATGGTCCAATATAGAAGAATTAATACTATTTCAAAATTTTATCGAAGAATTACCCGACGAAATAGAACGTTGCCAGTCCTTAAAAATTCTAAATGTCTCTTTTAACCGTATTAAAAAACTACCGGATACGCTTAGTCTTTTAGCGCTTGAATCTTTAGAATGCGAAAGAAATGAAATCGAGAGCTTGCCTTTGACATTTTTTAGAATGCAATCGCTTAAAAATTTCAGTATTTGTTATAATAAGCTTAAAAAACTTCCGAGTAATGTGTGTCTATTACGCGAACTAGATTGCCTTCGAATTGATCACAATCAACTCGAAGAGGTCCCCGATACCCTTTTTAAACTCCCTAAATTGCGATTTTTAGGGCTTATCAACAATCAATTAAAGAGATTTTCTTTTGCTGAAAAGAACTTCCCAGCGCTTGAGCATTTGTATTTAAAAAATAATTTACTTCAAAGCGTTTCTCTTGGTAGTGCACCAAAACTGATATGGCTAGGTGTTGATGATAATGTAGAAGTAAAATATGTAAATAACGAATCCAAAAAGACTAAAGCGGAAGTGGCAAAACCTAAAGAGGTGAAACCTAAAGAATCAACTGTTAAAGTGGCAAAACCTAAAGAGGTAAAACCTAAAGAATCAACCGGCAAGGTGGCAAAACCTGAAGAGGTAAAACCTAAAGAATCAACTGTTAAAGTGGCAAAACCTAAAGAGGTAAAACCTAAAGAATCAACCGGCAAGGTGGCAAAACCTGAAGATGCAAAACTTAAAGTGACAAAATCTATAGAGAAAAAAGCAAAAGAGGAAAAACCAAAAAAGGCAAAACCTAAAGAGGAACCCTCTGATGAATCAAGCATCTCGATTGATGATGAGGGAATATTTTGGCTTTTCAAGCAAATGGGCTTTTGTAAAAAGCCTAAAAATGAAGATAAAAATCCTAAAGCAAAAGCCTCAAGCGATCCTGTTAAAAAACGTAAAAGAGAAGAAGCTGAAAGCGATGATACACCTCGTCCTCTTGTGAGCGATGAGGCCGCACGTCCAACAAAAAGGCGAAGAACAGGCGTGCAATAGGAAGTCCTGTCTTCTTGAGATCCCGTGCGAGAGAGCTGTCTCCCCGGAATTTAGCGACACTTAGCGAGTTTACGAGCGTTAGTGTCGCTTAATATCCGGGGTCCAGAAATAATAAAATCATGATATAATTTTTTCATATAAATCAAGCCAATGAAGGTCTGGATCCCGGATATCAAGTCACGCTAAGCTCACAAGTTCGCTAAGCGTGACTAGATTCCGGGAAGACAAAAAGATCAGGCGCGCAATAAGAGGTATTTTTAGATGTTAAATCAAGTTGTTCTTCAAAACCAGCTCAAATATTTAAATCAATTTCACCCGTCACAATTTAAAAAGCATTTTAAATCTTTGCCAGATTTTAATCGCGGGCTTACGCAAACGGCACTTAAGCGCATTGATTCAAAAATTAATGTGATCAATAGTGCCGTGATTGAACCCATCATTAATGCAGCGAAGGCAAATAAAAGTCGGGTCTTAAACCTCGCTGGGGTTAATATTAATCGATTTCCCAGTGCTTTATTAAACAAAAAACAACATCGTGCCTTCCGAGATAAGCTGTTGGAGTTACATCTAAATAATAATGCGCTTCAAACACTGCGTCTTGAAGGGTTGCCAGAATTATGGTTTTTATCATTGTCTGATAATCCTCTTAAAGAATTAGAGGCATCTATTGCGGATTTACCCAATTTAGAAATTCTCCATTGTTCAGGAACCAAACTCGATAAATTACCTGAAGGTAAATGGGCCAAATTAGGACAACTCAACTGCGGTAGACAATTAAAAAAGCCTGATTCGTTAGAGACAAGATTTGGCAAGTATTTAACAGCCACTCCACCTGGACGGGTGAATCTTTATTCGCAAACGAATTTTGCAAAGCCAAGAGTTCCCACCAGCGAAAGTTTAGGGTTATTTTGGCAATTTGTTGATTTATTTAATTGCTGTAAACGAGAAAGAAACACACAAACCGAGAGATCTCGTCTTAGCTTTAGAACGTAGGGTGTGCAAAGCGTAGCGTGCACACCATCTTGAGGCTATTGCTTTTTGGTGTGCACTCTGTGCCTAAAATCCCTCTGCGCTACGCGCGGTCTCCCTTTTTCAAAGGGAGACATTATGTCGCTACGCGACCCTTGTGGGCGAAGCCCACATATACTCTCCCTTTGAAAAAGGGAGAGGTGAGCGCAGCGAACAAGAGGGATTTT
>JBIOEB010000115.1:0-5763 GCA_044445585.1 Candidatus Berkiellales bacterium | reverse complement strand
GAAATTGCGACCTATTTAGAACCTACAGAAATAGCAGCATTGAGTGAAGTTGCAAAAATAACGTATACAACTCTTCCTGATAGTGTATGGCAACCCTTCTTAAATCGCCTGCATGCGATTGATAAATCCATTAAATCCACCCCGAGACAAGGACAATCCATTCAAGAAGCTTTTATCGAAGGATTTAAAAAAATTAAAGCAAGACAAGAAGAAGAAATTAAATTTTTACGAGAGAGACACCTTGAACTAGAGGTGCCATCGCTGGGTGAGAAAATCACATTGAAAACCCTTGAAGAAACAAGCAAAAAACTTGATGATCTTAACGACGAAATTCTTAAACCTATCATTGAGGAAACAATAGCTGATGCCCAGGATAATTTAAATCTCGAAGACATAGGTATTACTCGACTTACGAGTGAATTAATCCAAAATCCACTCTATAGGCAATTTTTTCAAGATGTTATAGGAATTGACTGCAGTTCAAACTTGTTGCAAACCATTCCTGTGGAACTCTTTACACAATGTGGAAATCTTAATTTTTTTAAGTGTAATCATAATAAACTCTTGTCATTACCCACATCGATCGGTGATCTTCAACATCTTAGGTTACTACATTTCGCATTTAACGATCTTGAGGAATTGCCTGAATCCATTGGCAGATGTCAAGCATTAACTGAACTTTATGGTCCTTACAATAATCTTAAAAAGTTGCCAGAGTCAATCTGTAACTTACATCTGACAGTGTATCTCGATCACAACCACATACAATCGTTACCAGCAGAATTCCATCGCACTATTGCTCCAATAGGAGCGGATGATTTTTTTACCTTTTTGAGAAAGAATGATATTTCATCATTCTCACCACAAGTGGTAGCACGTTTAGGGCAAATCCGAGCACGCGCAATTTTGGATGATCAACCCACCACCGCTTTAGTCGCTCCAGATCAACCAGACGCAGAATGGCAACCTTTTTTAGATCAATTACACGAAATGGATAGAACAATTGATACAAAACCACGAAATGGACAAACTATTCGAGAAGCATTTCTGGAAGGTTTTGAAAAAATTAAAGCCATGCAAAAGGCTGAAATTGACTACTTAGAAAAAAAAGGGAATTGGCATTGGCCCGTGACTTCTCGTTTTCGATTCCCCAGCAAAACCTACCCTGATAACGTAACATTAGATGATCTTAAATGGTTTCATAAAAATCTTGACGAGCGCAATGTTCAGATCATTGAAGACGAGATTTGGCGCCATACACAGAAACCTAAGAGAGATACTGTTTTTAGCCTTAAAGACAAAGGTATTACAAGGTTTCCTCATGCGACTCTTGATACCCGTTTTTCTGCGTTTTTTAAAGGTATTAAAGCCGTTGATTTGCAGGGGAACTTTTTGCAAAGTTTACCTCAAATACCAAGCACTCATTTAAGATTTCTTCTTCAGCCAAGTAACGCATTACTAGAACTTGAAGGGAAAGAACCAAAACAAAGAGCTTTACCTATTTTGAGATCCCATCGTGAACCAAGCAAAGTTCCAATAGAAGAACCTGAAGATCAAGAACAAAAACCACAAATAAAACCAGAAACGAAGATATAACCCCATTCTCTTATCCTTTAAATTGCTTTTACCACATGCGTGACCGCCAACGCAATTTCTTCAGCAATTTGATGGATCAAATTTTTATCTTCACCTTCTACCATCACGCGCACCAGGGGTTCTGTTCCAGAAGGACGAAGCACAATTCGCCCCCGGCTGGCCAATGTTTTTTCACCGGCTTGATACGCGCGCTCAACGTGCGGATTTTTAATTATTTCCACCCCATTTGGTACTGGCACGTTAAGTAACACTTGCGCACATTTGGTCATGCCTTGTTTTAGTTCATGTAGCGAACGGCCGGTGTGGCACATTTGACCCAGCACTTGCAGTGCAGAAATAATGCCATCGCCGGTAGTGGTTTTATCTAAACAAATAATGTGGCCTGAAGCTTCACCGCCCAATTGCCAACCCGTTTGGGTTAAGGCATCCATCACATAACGATCGCCGACGCGGGTTCGCATAAAAGGAATATTGAGCACTCTAAAAGCATTTTCTAAGCCTAAATTACTCATTAAGGTACCAACGACACCACCGTTTAAGACGCCACGCTCTTGATAAGCACGGGCGATAATAAATATTAATTCATCACCATCGACCACTTCGCCAAGGTGATCCACTAATAGCACGCGATCACCATCGCCATCAAAAGCAATTCCTAATGTCGCTTGATGTTCAATCACGGCTTGCCGTAGAGACGCAGGGTGGGTGGATCCACAATTTTCGTTAATGTTAAATCCATCGGGATGATGATGAATAGGAACAACGGCTGCTCCTAATTCTGAAAACACATGAGGCGCTACATGATAAGTCGCCCCGTTAGCGCAATCCAGGACAATTTTCATGCCTGTTAAATCATCAGAAAAAGTATTTTTACAAAAGGTAATGTAACGATCGGCTGCATCATCAAGCATGATTGCGCGACCAATTTGATGCGGATCGACCGTAGTCATATTTTTTTCTAACAGGGCTTCTATTTTTATTTCAACTTCATCGGGTAATTTTTTACCATCGGCACTGAAAAATTTAATGCCATTATCATAATAAGGATTATGAGAAGCACTCACCACGACCCCAATTTGAGCATTTAATGATTGTGTCAGATAGGCAATTCCTGGTGTTGGGATAGGCCCCATTAAATACACATCTAACCCTGCGGCAATAAATCCTGCTTCTAACGCCGCCGTAAACATATAGCCCGAAAGACGCGTGTCTTTACCTATCACCGCTTTTCCGTTGCCTGGTTCTGCCAACACGCGGCCAACGGCCCAGCCTAATTTTAAAGCAAATTCTGCCGTAATCGGTGGAACACCGGTGCGACCACGGATCCCATCCGTTCCAAAATATTTACGCTCTGACACAAATTGCTCCTTATTGCCAATAAGGCTGAACTGCTTGAACCACTTGTACTGCTTTTTTGGTTTCAGCCACATCGTGAGTGCGGATCATGTCTGCCCCTTGCAACATCGCTAACACCGCCGCAGCGATACTGCCAGATAATCGTTCTTCAACCGGAACGTTTAAGATCTGCCCGAACATGCTTTTTCGTGATAATCCCACTAACAGTGGACAGCCTAATTTTTTAAAAGTGGATAATTGCCCCAGCAAAGTTAAATTATGTGCTAAATTTTTACCAAAACCAAATCCAGGATCAAGATAAATATTTTCTTTTAAAATGCCTGCTTTTTCACAAGCGGCAAGACGACTCTCAAAAAAGGTAATGATTTCCTGGATAATATTGCGATACGTTGGGTGAGCTTGCATGGTTTGAGGCTCGTTCTGCATATGCATGATGCATACTTTAGCCTTAAATGCAGCGACAGTTTCAAGCGCACCCTTTTCTTGGAAACCATTGACATCGTTTACCATACTGGCGCCCGCTGAGAGCGCTGCTTTCATCACTTCAGCATGCATCGTATCAATCGAAATAGGAATAGGGCCTTTGCTTAAATGCTCGATAATAGGGATCACTCTTGCACATTCCTGATCGACACTCACAGGCGTTGCTCCTGGGCGCGTCGATTCGCCGCCAACATCGATCACATCTGCCCCTTGGTCGATCATCTGTTGTGCTTGGCTCAGCGCTTTTTCTAAAGAAAAATAACGCCCACCATCAAAAAAAGAATCGGGAGTGACATTTAAAATGCCCATGATTTTAGGAGATGAAAACATGTTTAATGCGATTGCGCTGGATCACCACTTTCATCCATATTGCGCTTTTGCGTATCACCCGATGTGGTGTGATCAGCGTCCTGAGGAGGTGGTGGCTCGGTTGGAAAATCATCCGACCAGCCTTGTGGATCACCCGGCTCACGCCCTGCCATTAATTCTTCTAATTGTTTAGCATCGATAGTTTCATATTTTAAAAGCGCTTCGGCCATTTTATGCAAAGTATCACTTTTTTCAACTAAAATTTGTCTTGCTCTGGCATAATTGCGATCAATAATTTTGCGAATTTCTTCGTCGATCACGCTGGCGGTGGTGCTGGCAACTTCTTTACGCATACTCACGCTGTGCCCTAAAAATACTTCGCCTTCATCTTCACTATAGGTTAAAGGCCCTAAGCGCTCGGACAATCCCCACTTGGTAACCATATTGCGTGCAATTTCGGTTGCACGTTTAATATCGTTAGAGGCACCCGTGGTCACAGAATCCTCGCCAAATATAAGTTCTTCGGCAATACGACCACCAAATAAACTGGTGATGGAGCTTTCTAAACGTTTTTTAGAATAACTATAACGATCTTGCTCGGGTAAAAACATCGTTACACCCAATGCTTGCGCACGTGGAATAATACTTACCTTGTAAACCGGATCGTGATCGCTGACGGTTAATCCTACAATGGCATGACCTGCTTCGTGATACGCCGTTAATTTACGTTCTTGTGGGCTCATCACCATGCTCTTGCGTTCAACACCCATGAGAATTTTATCTTTGGCACGTTCCATTTCGGTCATATCGACTAAACGCTTGTTATGACGTGCTGCAGATAATGCCGCTTCGTTCACTAAATTGGCTAAATCGGCACCGGAAAATCCAGGAGTACCTCGTGCAATCACGCGTGCATCGACATTATCAGATTGTGGAATTTTACGTAAATGCACTTTAAGAATTTGTTCGCGCCCGCGCACATCAGGCAGACCCACGACCACTTGGCGATCAAAACGACCTGGACGAAGCAAGGCTTTATCAAGCACATCGGGGCGATTGGTTGCTGCAATCACAATAACGCCTTCGTTGCCTTCGAAGCCATCCATTTCGACTAACAATTGATTAAGCGTTTGCTCACGTTCATCATGGCCGCCACCTAAACCGGCACCACGATGACGCCCGACAGCATCAATTTCGTCGATAAAAATAATGCAAGGCGCATGCTTTTTAGCTTGTTCAAACATATCGCGTACACGAGAAGCACCGACCCCCACAAACATTTCAACAAAATCGGATCCCGAAATGGTAAAGAAAGGCGCTTTGGCTTCGCCAGCAATCGCGCGTGCTAATAATGTTTTCCCGGTACCGGGCTGGCCAATCATGAGCACACCACGTGGGATGCGCCCACCTAAACGTTGAAATTTTCCTGGATCCTTCAGAAAATCTACTAATTCTTGTACTTCGGCTTTAGCTTCATCGACACCTGCGACATCCGCAAAGGTGACTTTAACTTGATCTTCGCCTAATAATCGCGCGCGACTTTTGCCAAAAGTGAGTGCCCCTCGTCCGCCACCACCTTGCATTTGACGCATAAAATACATCCATACGCCAATAAACAAAATGATTGGGAACCAACTAATGAAGATACTCATTAATAAGCTTTGTTGTTCGGGAGCCTTGCCGCTGAAATCAACGCTATGTTTTCTCAATTCGCCTAACAGGAGATCATCCGTAAAAGGCATATAAGTTATAAAATTTTCGTTGTTGCGATTAATACCACGGATCTGCCGGTTTTCGATGGTGACCGATTTCACTTCATTTTTATCGACTTGATCGAGAAATTCAGAATAAGTAAGCTTGTTAACGGGAGCATGCCGCGGCCCGAAATTACTAAATACCGACATTAAGATTACGGCAATGATGAGCCATAAAACTAGATTTTTTACCATGTCATTCAAGGTGAGACCCCTTTGGTGCCTTCCAATTCTTTATACGCTATATATTATATTACTATAGATT
>JBIOEB010000114.1:0-5857 GCA_044445585.1 Candidatus Berkiellales bacterium | reverse complement strand
ATTTTAGTATGATCGTTTTTGTGATCTCGATTATTGGTGTGGGTTTATTTATTTCTTCGCTCTCACAAACGCAACAGCAAGCGACGCTGGGTGTTTTTGTCTTTATTATGCCAACGATGTTGCTATCGGGCTTTGCCACCCCTATTGAAAATATGCCCGCTTGGTTACAACCGATAAGCTGGTTTATCCCCATTAGCCACCTCTTTGCCATTATTAAAGGAGTTTTTTTAAAAAACATGGGATTTAGCGAAGTCATGACACATATTTGGCCCATGGGTCTGATCGCACTTTTTACCTTAACCTTGGCCGCCTGGATGTTTAAAAGAAGGTTAGAATAAGGGGCAAGATATTAAGGACAAGATAATTGACTTTATTCATTGAACCGGTTAGGATGCCTTTACCTGAGTTTTAATAATAACTCTTACTGACACGCTGCTTAATGAATGTTAAGTCCTGTATCTTGTAGATACTCGTAGTTTTAAGTGTTTGACGAAGAGTTTTTGACAGGAATGTCATATTAAACTCTCGTAATCGAAAAAATACCTTAGAACTATTTGGAGCTACAATATCATGTCAAATACCGGAATCGTTAAGTGGTTCAACCCCAGCAAAGGATATGGATTCATTCAGCCTGAACAAGGCGGAAAAGATGTTTTCGTTCATATCTCTGCCCTTGAACAATCCGGCATTGCTGCACTCAAAGAAGGCCAACGCGTAGGCTATGAGCTTGCTACTGCAAAAGGAAAAACTTCTGCAGTGAACCTTAAGCTGATCGATTAAAAAGTTTAATCCTTAACTTATTTTAGCAGCGAAACACACTAAATTAATGGTGAGGAAGGGTGCACCTCAAAGAAAAGTAGATCTAAAAGTAGATCTAAGGTTCCCCTTATCTTCACTATTTAACTTTGTCAGGAAATAATAACTTTATGACGTTTAATACTTTTGGTTTACCCCCTTTTCTGTTGCAATCGCTTGATCGATTAGCCATTTCAACACCGACCGAAATCCAACTTAATGCGATCCCACCAGGACTTGAAGGTCGTGATATTTTAGCTAGTGCGCAAACAGGGACGGGCAAAACTCTGGCATACCTCATTCCCATCTTATCGAAATTACAAACTCAACCACAAAGCAGCGCGCTTATTCTTACCCCGACACGCGAATTAGCAGCGCAAGTCAACGAAAGCGTTCAGCAATTAATTGGGCGTTTACAGTTAAATACCGCTTTATTAATTGGTGGCGAGCCGATGTTTAAACAATTCAGAATGCTTAAACGTCATCCTCGAATTATCATTGGTACACCAGGGCGGATTATTGATCATCTTGAACGTCGATCGCTGGAGTTAAATGAAGCTGAATTTGTTGTGTTAGATGAAGCCGATCGAATGTTAGATATGGGCTTTGTCGATGCGCTTAAACTGATTGCGAGATATTTACCTGAAAAACGTCAAACTTTTATGTTTTCGGCAACTTTGCCAGCCAGTATTGTCAAATTATCACAAAATTATTTGAATAACCCGCAACGCATCGCTATTGGATCTACCACGCAACCGGTAACCAAAATTAAACAAGAAATGATCCAAACCAGTCACGCTGAAAAATTTTCTCACTTGCTAAAAGAGCTTGAACAACGTGAAGGATCTGTCATTATTTTTGTTAAAACTAAAATTGGCGCTGATAAATTAGCCGATAAATTAAAAGACCAAGGTCTGAGCGTGGCTGCTATTCATGGGGATCTCAAACAACGGCGACGCGATCAAGTCATTCAAGGTTTTCGTAACGAGCAAAAGCGCATTTTAGTTGCCACGGATGTTGCCGCAAGAGGATTGGATATCCCACATCTTAAAATAGTAATTAATTATGATCTCCCCCAGTGTCCAGAAGATTACATTCATCGGATTGGTAGAACCGGACGCAATGGCATGGAAGGATCGGCATTGACTTTTGTTTCTCCCGATGAACGATGGAAATGGAAAGCGATCCATCAATTGATCAATTCGGAAAATGGAATGGGCTTAAAAGAGGAAGGGAATAGAAATAGCAATAAAAGTAATCACCGCAATGACTATAAACGAAATAGCAATAGCGGTAGTGAAAGGCGCAATAGTTATGGCCGGAAGAGCGATAGTGGTGAGACTCGAAGCTATGGCCGTAATGATAGCAGTGGTGAGAGGCGCAATAGCTATGGCCGTAAAAGCGATAGTGGTGAGACTCGCAGCTATGGCCGGAAGAGCGATAGTGGTGAGAATCGCAGCTATGCCCGTAGGAGCGATAGTGGTGAGGGTCGTCGAAGCTATCCCAGTAGGAGCGATAGTGGTGAAGGTCGTCGAAGCTATGCCAGTAGGAGCGATAGTGGTGAGAATCACAATAACTATGGCCGTAAAAGCGATAGTGGTGAGAATCGCAATAATAGCTATGGCCGGAAGAGCGATAATGGTGAGGGTCGTCGAAGCTATGCCAATAAGACCGATAGTGGTGAGGGTCGTCGAAGCTATGCAAGCAAAAGCGATAGTGGTGAGGGTCGTCGAAGCTATCCCAGTAAAAGCGATAGTGGTGAGAATCGCAATAACTATGGCCGTAAAAGCGATAGTGGTGAGGGTCGTCGAAGCTATGCAAGCAAAAGCGATAGTGGTGAGAATCGCAATAACTATGGCCGTAAAAGCGATAGTGGTGAAGGTCGTCGAAGCTATCCCAGTAAAAGCGATAGTGGTGAAGGTCGTCGAAGCTATGCCAGTAAGAGCGATAGTGGTGAAAGTCGCATAAGCTCTGGCCAAAAGTTTGAAAGACCTCAAAGCCAAAAACGGCAGCAACATGGTTTCAAACCTACCGCAAAAGTTGCGGCTTCAGTTGCGCAACAGAAAAAACCTAAACGAATATATGTTCCCAAGCGCCCTCTTCGCGAGGATCCAGAGCGCAGCGAAGGCGACAAAGCAATCCATTAATGTAAGAATGGCTCAACTATGCCTACTGGATCCCGGATATTAAGCGCCACTACTGCTCGCTTCGCGAGCAAAGAGGCGCTAAATTCCGGGAAGAAGGCTTTTGTTTTTTTCCCGGAATTTAGTCACTCTTAGCGAACTTGTGAGCTTAGAGTGACTTAATATCCGGGATCCAGCTCCGAACTCTGGATCGCTTCGTCACTACGGGGCTCATCTAAATTTCATCCGCTCTTCTTCAGCGCTAGCCGCTGATTGCAGAGTATCTCCAGTACTACTTTTACTACTTACACTACTTATACTCCTTTCGCTATGCCTTGGCGTATAAGTAGACGCATTCTTAGGCACCTTGAATGGCACTGTGGGATCGATCTTCACTATACCTATTACTTTTTCTTTTGGATCTTTTGGTTTGGAATTTTTCCTTTCAATATATTCCACTACCCAAGCAGTGGTAATAAACACGACTGCAGCGGTAACAACAAAAGCAAATACCCCTACCGAGAAAGGGACTCCTGTTGCAAATAAAAAAGCCGAAGTTCCTTTAAGTTCTAAATAGAGTTCAATGGCACTTTTTACATAAGGCAATCCTATTAATAAGGTAGATGAGCCCTTCAGGGTAGCATACGCAAGTGCACCACTTGTGATCCCTGAGGCAATTCCAACCAAGCCGCTGAATAAACTGATGCGTTTCACTTTGCGCTGTCGTAATTTTTCAGCTTCTTCATTATTCTCTTTAGCGAACCGTCCTATAGCTTGAGTAAACTCATCTACTGTAAGCTCTTTTATCTCAGGGCCAGTTGATTGTTTACCCGCTTGAGATCTTTTGCCTGGTTTTGGGGTAGATGGTTTCGCGGTTTGAGATCTTTCGCCTGGCAATAGGGTTGAAGATTTTGCAGATTGTCCACTTTCCCCTAATGGGATTGGTTGTTTTAAAGGTTGAAACAACCCAGAATTTAGCATGTGTTCATAATTTATCCCAAAGCGTTCATAATATTCTTTAAGAGCCTCTTCAGGAAATCCCAAAAATCGGCCAAACTCAATCAGAGCTTTACCTTCGAGCTTAATCTTATAATCTGGACTATAATCTACTTCAAAACCTGAAGCGGCCAATTTATTTACAAATTCCATCACAACAGCACCATCTACTTGACGTGTGTTATTAGAGCGAAATGTAAATATGAGTTCTCCCTTATGAAATACTCCTTTGTCAGGTCTTTTATCACCAAATTGTCCTACAATACGATACGCCGTTTTTTCAACCCCAGGGATCTGAATCATCAGCTCTTCTAAAGCAAAATACCAAGCAAAAGAAGCCATCTGCGGATTTTTTACCCACACCACCTCTGGCCCTAGCGTTCGGAAAGGAAAAATAATATATTTCCCCTGCATTTCACGATTATAGATGGGATTAAATTTATTTCCTTTATCCTTTAACTTGCCTGCGATGAAGGCTTCATCGTTTGGAGGTTCAGACTCGACGTAATTACCGGTGGGTGCCTGCGGTTTCGAGGAACTGGTCGTTGCCGTTTTATAATTAGGAGATTTTACTGAAGCAGGTACAGCGTGATCAGAAAAATCAATATTGTTTTGAAAGCAAAGGGCGCGTATTTCTTGTAAAATCTGCTTTAATTCATCATCAACATCGGTTGCATAATAGGGAAGTTCAATTCTTTTAATTTGTGAAAAGATCGCTTTGGGCATGGCTAAGAGATCCTTTAACCCTAACAATACCCCTTTAGCAAGATGCTTAGAAAGAAATACTTTATCCCCTGAATTAGCACTTAAATATGCACTTTTCGTAGGATCATAAATGCTCAATCCTTCAGCAAAGACACCCATGCCATATTTTAGAAATTTAAAATTAATATCATCATTTTCATCTTTGGCCTTTTCATCTTTGGCCTTTTCATCTTTAGCCTTTTCATCTTTGGCCTTTCCCTCTTTAGCCTTTGCTTGTCGATTTAAAGAGAGCGCAGCTAAGGTAAAATCTTGTGCAACAAAGCGATGATAAGCAAACGTATCAAATAGTACTTCATCGTTTCCAAATTTTGCTTTAACAAATCTTCCTGATTTATCTTTGCGTGCATTAATATAAACCGGTTTAGGTTCACCAACCGTATTTTGATAAATTTCCTTATCTAAAGCCCCTAGGTGAAAAATGTCATCATCCTTAGCAATGAGAACATGTCGACCAGAGTTATAAAATCCTTGGAATTGTAATGGGCTTAATTCGCAGACATAAACCGGTTGTTCCGAAGTACTCACTACCGTGTCTTCTCCTACCGTGACACAGTGCTTTCCTAAGTCTTTTAACGCCATCATTGCCGACAGAGAAATTTCGCCAGAACGTGATTCTTCTGAGTATCTGGAATATCTTTCATTCCGAGTGATAAGTAAATCTATTAAAGAAATTTTATCTTTTATCGTGACGGTTTGATCTGTACCCTCGAGTGGAAATTGATGATCTTTAAATGTAGGAAATAATTTGTTTAACGCTTTTTCTACCCACGAAGGAGCATAGACCACGACATTGTTGTCCGGGACTGAGCCAACACCTTGCTTTTTTTTATAACCAAACATTTTTAACACCTTAACATTAGCAATGAGTAATGAATTAAAAGACCCATTTTAAAAAAGTATACTCTTCCCGGGACGGCACAGCAAAATCCCTCTGCGCTACGCGCGGTCTCCCTTTTTCAAAGGGAGACTAATGTCGCTTCGCGACAGATCCTTTCCCCTACAAGCTTTTATGCGTTGTTGCCGCGCCTAGCTAAAAGCAAAGTGGTTTGAGTATATTATTCCTCCGTCATTGCGATCTCTTAGCGAAGCAATCCAGTATATATATTGAAAAGAATGGATTGCTTAGCTAAGAGCTAGCAATGACGGAACAACAAATTTAAAATTGAAAGCAGGATATT
>JBIOEB010000113.1:0-5860 GCA_044445585.1 Candidatus Berkiellales bacterium | reverse complement strand
ATCTGGTACTGCACCAGCAGCTTCTGCGGCTTCGAGTAGGGCTACATTTTTTGCAATTTGCTCCGGCGAGGGCAGTTCTGGCCATGAAAATGAAGATTTTACATCACTTTCCGGTGAAGGGTCAGGTGCTATTACCAATTCCATTTTGTCGGATGCTGGCTTCTTTTCTGCATTGGGTCCTTGCAGACCTAGTGCGGTGAACAGACTGGGGCGAGTATTACTGGCAAGACTACTTCTTCTTTGTTTATAACGATCCAAAGCGCTTAGACTAGTAGGTTGTATTTCACGTATTTTATTAAACTTCGCTTTAGAGTACAACTGGGATAATTCCACTACTTTAGCTTCAAGGATCTCTAAGGTAGGTCTTTTTGAAGGATCAACATCCAGCAGAGAACGAGTAAGACTAACCACTGCATTTAAAATTAAAATTTGATCTTGATCAAGATGATCGGTGTTGTTAAGTAAGTATTTTTCGCTAGTTTCATCAAAGATTTCTGGTAATAATGCTTTATAATCATCATGCGATAAGATTACGGAAGGATTGCCTACTATTTTTTTTGCATGCAGTTCACGTAATCGACGTTGATATTGATCTTTTTTGTCTTTAGCACCCAACCAAGATTCAGCAATCGAAACACCTAATGAGAAAAGATCACAAGCAAAAGTGTAGACAGGCTTCTCTTTATCAGAATCAACGACTAAGAGCTCAGGTGCTGTATAACCAGCTGTTCCTGACTCTAGATGACAGATCTCTTCTTCAAGTTCGGCTGGATCCAAATCTTCGATGTCTTTACAAGCTTCTTTGCATTTTTCAGCATCCAAGATCATTGCAGAACCTAAATCTATTAATTTTAAATGCAAAGCAGTGGGGGAACCATTTGAAGGCCTCGAACTACCTGTGACCAAAAAATTGGCAGGCCTAATGTCGCCATGAGCTAACCCTTTTCGAAGTAACGAAATTACCTCATTAAGGGCTCCCAGGGTAAATTGGGTTTTTGCATCAAAACTGTGATCTTTAATCGCATAGTAGTATTCTATGTTGTCGGTAGGAAGATCTTTATTTTCACTTTCATGATAAAGATAGGTTAAACCGTTGGTGCCACGGACAATCTCCATGATAGTACGAGCGATCTTCTCTTCAACTTGTGTGCCGATGAGACTTCCAACGATTCTTAAATTTCTGATTTCACGCTTTAGGCTTTCATGAAATGTCATTGAGTATTTATGGATTTTAATAGCAACCGCTTGGTTAGTCTCTATATTCTGACCTTTAAAGACAGTACCTTGCCCGCCGGCGCCCAGCTTTTCGTCAGTGATCACAAATAAATTAAAATCCTTTAGATCCTTATCCTTTTTCTTATCTTTTCGAGATCTTACTTGGGTTACAACTATATCCCATAATTTTTTCTTGGGTTGTTGCTTCTCATAAATGGGGAGATATAATCCTTCTTCCTGGATACCGAAAGTTCGGGATTCACGTTTAATGACGCTATCTATACCAAGAGCTTTGATTTCGCCTTTAACTTTTTTTATAACGCCTTTTTTGTCTTCTTTATGAATGACCGTTTTTGTGCCTGAGACTGCCATAAATTTTTACCTATATTAATACCAAAAAATTAAAAAGTTAGGTGGAATTATAACTTATTCACTATTTGATTGCAATACCTTCCCCAAAGAATTTGATGCGCATATGCACGATAATAACTTTACCTAATAAAATTAGGAAGAATATCCATAGAAAATAAAGAGTCGTTAACATTTCCGGTTCTTTCTGTTGATGTTTTAGCTTTCTTATCCTCGATAATCTTGCCTTGTTGCATCACAATTGTTCTCGAGCCATATTTTATTGCCTGAGCATGATCATGCGTGATCATCACTGTCGTTAAGCCGTGTTCCTTCACCAGTTGCGACGTTAATTGCATAATACGCTCCGACATAATTGGATCTAAGGCTGCAGTATGCTCATCTAACAGTAACACTTTAGCATCTTGCAAAAAGGCCATAATTAAGCAAACCGCTTGTCGTTGGCCACCAGATAATAAACCCATTTTTAAGGCTAATTTATTCTCTAGCTCTAACCCTAACAAATTCAGCAGTGATTTAAAATGGTTTCGTCGACTTTTATTGATGGCAGGAGTTAATCTCCTCTTTTGCCCTCTTTTATAAGCCAGAGTAAGATTTTCTTCGATAGTTAAATGCGCAAAAGTCCCTCGTAAAGGATCTTGGCAAATTCTACTGATTTTATTGGTTCGGGCATATTTTGGTAAATGGGTGATATCTTTATTATCGACAATAATAGACCCTCTTGCGATGGGAGTCTCACCCGCTAATGCTTTCATCAGCGTGGTTTTGCCAGCACCATTACACCCCAGCACCACTAAAAATTCACCTTCTTGCACCGTTAGATTTATATTATCTAAAGCAATGTGTTCGGTGGGGCCTTCTTGATCAAAAATTACACTGAGATGTTGGATATCGATCATCGTTGAATTGATCATTTAATTGCTCTCCTCATTTGCTTTTGTTTTATTTTGGGTAACAGCATGAAAATCACCACAAAAAGTGCGGTAATCAAGTTAAGATCAGAGGCTTGAAGCCCTAATCCATTAACATGCAGGGCAAGGCTGATTACTAGGCGATATAATAAAGCACCTACTAGACAGGCGAGAAGCGCATCAATCACTTTACTATTTTTAATGAGCGCTTCTCCTAAAATCAGCGAAGCAATACCGGCAATAATGATCCCTGTTCCCATAGAAATATCTGCAAATCCTTGGGTTTGCGCGTAGAGTGATCCCGCTAAGGCGACAAGGGCATTGCTGAGCATATAGATCGTGAATTTCATTTTGTGGGTATTGATCCCTTGCATTTCGCTTCCCTCGGCGTTTACACCCGATGCCCTTAATGCTAAGCCGTATTCGGTAGTTAGAAAGTACCATAATGCGAATATCAGCAATCCAGCAATACCGATTAATAAACCAATTTTTGGCAGATCTGAAAATACGGTTGGGGCACTAAAAAACGAAAGATTTCCACTTCCCATGATCCGTAAATTGATTGAATACAAAGCAATCATGGTGATGATCCCAGATAACAAAGCCGAAATTTTAAATTTGACATGTAAATAGGCAGTGATGAATCCTGATATCGCACCTCCAGCAATTGATAATATTATTGCTAAGGGAGGGGATATTCCTGCTAATAATAATTTTGCTGATATGGCGGCACCCAAAGGAAAGGTACCGTCCACACTCAGATCAGGCAGATCACTCATTCTATAGGTTAAATAAACCCCAAGCGTGACTAAACTAAAAATTAGGCCAATTTCGATGATAGTCATTAATTCACTCTTGCCCATGATTTTCTCCTGCCCGTACAACAAGATCGGCACTGTTGAGTAGTGATTGGTTAATAGGCAATTTTATTGCTTGCGCCATATCTAAGTTAATATATAACGATTTTTTCGCAGGGGTCGTCACGGGAATATTATTTGGGCTTTCCCCATTTAAAATCTTGACGACTTTTTCACCGGCATTATACCCAACAGCATATTGGGGGTAGCCTAATGCCAAAGTAACACCTTTATGTACTGAATCGGGATCGTTAGCAAACACGGGAATTTGGTGCTGTTTGGCGTGCTCGGTTAAGGTTTCAAGGGCAGACCAAACCGTATTATCGGAGGGGAGTATTATAAGGTCGACGCTACCAGCGATTGATTCCACCGCTTGGCTGACTTCTAAGGAATTGCTAACGGGGGCTTCGCGTATTTCCAATGTTGTTAAGGATTTAATCTGGCTGACGCTTTTAGCAGAATTTGCTTCGCCAGGGTTATAAATGATCCCAATGGTCTTCGTGTTTGGCAGGAGCCTTAAAATCTTATCCAATAATTCTTGGATAGGAGGTGTTTCGATGCTCCCGGTTATATCACTGCCAGGCTTGTCTAAATTACTCACTAATTTAGCCGATAAGGGATCGGTAACGCTGGAGAAAACGATGGGAATATGATTTGAATTGGCCGCCAGCATCGTTTGCGAAGAAGGCGTTGAAATAGCCACAATCACATCGGGTTTTTGATGATTTAACTTGTTAGCAATTTGTGCACCTAAGGTTAAATTACCATGCGGCGTTTCATAGGTGAGTTTTAAATTTTTCCCTTCCTGGTATCCAGCATCATTTAGAGCGGCCATTACACCGATCCTTGCTTGATTCAGTGAGGGATGATCCACAATTTGGGTGATAGCAACCGTTCTCAGATTGGAACTAATGAGCGATGCTTTCGAGTTTTGACTCACAACAAGGTAAGAACCAAGTGCTATCGCAATCGTTGATAAGAGGATGATTTTCAGCTTCATGGGGTTTCTCCTTTGGTTAAAATCCAGCTCTTTCGCTGGAGTTTTTGGGTAGCCCAAAAGAAAAACCCCAGCGTTTGAGCTGGGGTTTGGTTAAAAATTAAGTTAAATTATGCCCAGCTCAAGTTGCTAAAGTAAAAACTAAAGTAAAAATAGCGTCGATAAGAGCTAGGAAAGCTGGTTTTCGAGGTGCAGTTGGCCTTGCCGTTTGCATTTATCAAATTTGTTTTGGTTGTTAACAACATTTCACGATCCACGAAAAAATTGAATATAGTGTTTTAATATAGTCTTAACCATAATCCGATAATGGTTTTTTTGTCAACATTTAATTCCAAATCATGACAAAAGGAAAAAATAGTCAGATAAATGAAATCTTTTAAATGAAAATTTTTGTGGTGGCTACACGCCTTTGCATACTAGAGTTTATAAAATCCCTCTGTTCCCCCGGCGAAAGCCGGGGCTAAAGGCTCACGTCTCCAAAATCCCTCTGTTCGCTACGCTCACGTCTCCAAAATCCCTCTGCGCTACGCGCGGTCTCCCTTTTTCAAAGGGAGACATTATGTCGCTTCGCGACAGTACAATATGGGCGAAGCCCATATATTCTCTCCCTTTGAAAAAGGGAGAGGTGAGCGTAGCGAACAGAGGGATTTTAAATATTTTCTTCTAAAATTTTCTCAAAAATTTCTTTATCTTGCTCCGAAATAAAACAAGCAATGACCAAATCAAAATCCTTTAAATGTTCATTCATTGCTTTTAAAGCAATTTGGGCTGCTTCCCTTTTAGGATAACCATAGATCCCAGTACTAATAGCAGGAAAAGCAATGGATCGGCAGTGTTTTACTTTAGCAAGGTTAAAGGCTGTTTGATAACAGCCATAAAGTAGAGCAGCTTCTTGGTGATGCCCGTTTTGATAAACGGGACCAACAGCGTGGATCACCCATTTAGATGGTAAGTTAAATCCGGGGGTAATTTTTGCGCTTCCGGTTTCGCATCCACCCAGTTGACGAGTTGCTTCTAATAATTGTGGCCCAGCAGCACGATGAATTGCGCCATCCACCCCACCACCTCCAAGCAAGGAAGTATTGGCAGCATTGACGATAGCATCAACTTTTAAGGAAGTGATGTCCGCAATAACGATTTCAAGTTTGCCCATACAGAGGCCGCCTCCTACATGCTTTGTTGCCTTCGCTCTTTTTCCTGTTTATTTAACACCCTTTTAGGAAATTTTAATACTACTCTTATTATTTCCGATATAACATAAATAAGTTTAAGGTTTCTTCAAAGGGGGGAACATGAAAGTCATTGCTGAATTTAGTATTATCCCAATAGGGGTAGGAACCTCATTTTCAAAATATATCGCTGAATGTGAGCGGATCTTAAAGAAAGCAAATTTGAAGGTACAGTTGCATGCTGAAGGAACCAATATCGAAGGAGATTTAAATGAAGTCATGGAGGCGATCAAAAGATGTTTGGAAACGCTTCATGATATGGAAGTTCCACGTCTCATTACT
>JBIOEB010000112.1:0-6142 GCA_044445585.1 Candidatus Berkiellales bacterium | reverse complement strand
CTACGCGACCCTTGTGGGCGAAGCCCACTCAAGGGAGACATTATGTCGCTACGCGACCCTTGTGGGCGAAGCCCACATATACTCTCCCTTTGAAAAAGGGAGAGGTGAGCGCAGCGAACGAGAGGGATTTTGCTGTGCCGTCCCGAACGAAACATGAAAAAAATTTGGTGCCGAGGAGAGGACTTGAACCTCCAGGGAGTTTCCTCCACAAGTACCTGAAACTTGCGTGTCTACCAGTTTCACCACCTCGGCAGCGCGTAGGCTAGGAAATCTAGCTTGAACCAATAAAGATGTCAATACAATGTTAATTAATGTCAATATTATGTTAATCAATGTCAATACAATGTTAATCAAAATCAATATAATGTCAAAATTAGAGTTATGGTAAAAAAAAATAAGCAATCAAACGAGCAATCAAGCACCACCGATCCTTTCTTAGCCAGAGAGTCGCAAAATTATGAAAATCCGATCCCCAGTCGTGAGTTTATTTTAGCAACTCTGATCGAGTGGGGGGTACCAACAAAAAGGCAAGCAATTGTTAAGCATTTTGCGCTTACTGATCCCGATCAGCAAGAAGCACTGCGACGTCGTTTAAAAGCCATGATGCGCGATGGCCAAATAATCAAAACGCCAAAAGGTTACGTCCCCATCACTGAATATGACACTTGTAACGGTGTGATCGTCATCGTGCGAGAAGGCGAAGGCTATTTACAACCCGAAGAAGGTGGAGACACGATTGAGCTAAGCGGCGCTGCACTTCGTGGTTATTACGATGGCGATTTAGTAGAAGTGCAGATCACCCAAATTGATCCCGAAGGACATACCCAGGGGCGGATAGTTAAACTACTTAAGGGCGTTGTGCCACATGTCGTGGGTCGTTTAATCGAAAACACCTCAGGTTTTGAATTGTTACCGTTTGATCGCAAATTTTCGCAAAATATTATTGTCACCAAAGCCGACAAAGGTGTTGCTAAAAACGGTGATATTGCTGAAGTTGAAATATTACGTGAAGAAAAGCCACGCTATCCCCACGAGCCCATAGGTAAAGTGATTGATATTTTAGGCGATTTTTCAACCCCAGGCATTGAAATTAATATTGCTCTGCGTAAATTTAAGATCCCACATGAATGGCCAAAAGCGGTATTAGAAGAATGTGAAAAATGGGGCAATCAGGTTAATTTATCGCTTAAAGAAGAGCGCATCAATTTAACCGATTTGAATTTAGTCACTATCGATGGTGAAGATGCCAAAGATTTTGATGATGCCGTGTATTGTGAGGCAACAAAATCGGGTGGTTGGCAATTGTGGGTGGCAATTGCCGATGTGAGCTTCTATGTTAAACCCAATAGTGCGCTCGATAAAGAAGCCATTTTGCGCGGTAATTCCACTTATTTTCCGGGATCAGCCATTCCCATGTTGCCAGAAGTTTTGTCGAATGGCCTTTGTTCACTCAAGCCGCAAGTGCCACGTTTGACGGTGGTATGTCAAATGAGTATTAACGAAAAAGGCGTGATTTTGCGATCAAAATTTTATCGTGCGTTGATCCGATCCAAAGCGCGCCTCACTTATACCGAAGTGGCTGAAATTGTGCGTGGCCACACCAGCTTACGCAAAACTTACGAGCCTCTCTTGCCTTCGCTCGATGCGCTGCACCAGTTATATCATGCTTTATATCACCAGCGAAAACTGCGAGGCGCCATTGATTTTGACACGGTCGAAACGCGGATCCTGTTTGATGGTTTAGGCAAAATTAAAAATATTGTGCCGCAAGTGCGTAATGTGGCGCATAAGATGATCGAAGAAAGCATGTTGGCAGCGAATGTGTGTGCTGCAAAATTTATTCAACGGAATAAACGCGACACTTTATATCGGGTGCATGATCAACCGCCTAAAGACAAATTAGCAGCGCTTCGAGAATTTTTATCGGAATTAGGTTTAGATTTAACCGGTCGACAAAATCCTCAGCCCAAAGATTTTTCTCATTTGGTCGAGCGAATTGGCCATCGTGACGACAGACACATGATTGAAACAGTCATGTTGCGATCGTTAAGTCAAGCCCAATATAACCCTAAAAATAGCGGGCACTTTGGGTTGGCTTATCCGGTATATTTACATTTTACTTCGCCTATTCGGCGCTATCCGGATTTAATTGTTCATCGTAATATTGTCGATATTTTAACCAATAAAAAACCCAAGCAAAATTTACAAGAATTAGAAAAACTTGGGGGCCATTTTTCCGAATCCGAGCGTCGATCCGACGAAGCCACGCGCGATGCTAGCATGGCATTAAAATGTCATTATATGCAAGATAAACTCAGCGAGCATTATCATGGCATCGTTTCAGGAGTAACCAGTTTTGGGATCTTTGTCGAATTAAAAGACATTTATGTCGAAGGGTTAGTGCATGTCACTGCCCTGGGGAATGAATATTTTCGTTTTGATCCGGCTCATCATCGTATGATAGGCGAGCGCACGCGCACTACCTATCGTTTAGGGGATAGTGTCGAAGTCAAAGTGGTACGAGTCGATGTTGAAGCCAAAAAAATTGATCTGGAATTACTCAAATTTCCTGGAAGTTATAAACAAAAGGCAGCAACCCCTTCTAAAAAAGGGGCTCAACGTAAATCGAAAAAGAAAAAATCATGGCACAAACCAAAGTAATTTATGGCTTTCATGCCGTGCTAGCAGCATTAGCGCACCACCCTGAGCATGTTTTAAACTTGTTTTGTGAGGATAAACTAGACAGCAGTCGTCAAAAAGATCTGATCGCTAAAGCAAAAAATGTTGGTGTTGACGTACAACCCATCACCGGTAGCAAATTAGATAAAATGTCGGGAAGCACGCATCATCAAGGCGTTGCTGCTCAGGTGCGTGAAAGTGAACCCTTCGATAGCAAAAGTGTGGTCAAGTGGCTTAAAACCACCGATAAAACTCCCTTGTTACTCATTTTAGAAGGGGTGCAAGATCCCCATAATTTAGGGGCTTGTTTGCGAAGTGCTGAAGCGCTAGGCGTAGATTGGGTTATTTTACCCAAGGTGAATACGGCGCCATTAAATGCAACCGTGAGTAAAGCCGCTTGTGGCGCCGATCAAACTTTGCCCATTGTGTTTGTGCCTAATATCGTGCGATTTATTACCGATATTCAAGAAACCGGCGTGTGGGTGGTAGGGACGAGTAGTGAATCTAACATTTCACTTAAGCAAGCCGCCTTGAAGCGTTCCCTTGCGTTGGTGATGGGATCTGAAGAAAAAGGCTTGAAACGCTTAACCTTAGAAGCTTGCGATGAAATTGCTAAGATCCCGCTCTTGGGTATGGTTGAAAGTTTAAATGTTTCTGTGGCAACGGGCATTTCTTTATATGAATGTCAGCGGCAACGAAATGGTGTTAATCAAAAATAAATCAATAAATGTTGCCCTAAAAAATACCCATATTTCGCTTCAATCCCGCTGTTGTGCTATTACACTTGTCAAATTGTCAACTGCATTGCATTTGAAATGTTAAAATGCTAGGATTATTTTTTTTCATGGGGTCTTTTCCAGCTTAGGCTCTAGCCAAAGGAATTATGATGAGAGAATTGCAACAAAATGAATTAAATCAAGTGAATGGTGGTTTTGGTATTGATGGTTTTGGTATTAGTATTGGGTTTGTTTTTGCAGCGGTTCGAGGTAGCCATCATGCAGGTTATGTATCAACGATATTATTGTCTACTCTGGTCGATACTTGTATTTCGACCTATTCTGCGGCTAGCGTACAGGGAGTGGGTGGTTTTGCGTTGCTCACGATTCCTCCTAATATCATTTCAGCTTTTAGCTTGGATACCCTTGCGTATTTCGCTTGTAGTTTTCTTTTCAAATAAAATTTCAAAAAGTGTATTTACATTAATGAGAAAACCATGTTTCAAATAGCCATCCGAGCCGAATTATTAGCGAGACTCTTCTCGGGGGCTCCTATTGTTTAAATAAAGTAAAAATTAAGCAAAAGCCCCCATAATCCGGGGGCTTTTTTTTTGTGTATTGAAAATGTTTAGTTAATATCATCGGAGGATTTATGACTCATCGAAATATTCCTGGTTTTCGCCATGTTCCTAAAACAGGCGTGATATATGGTTATGCATCGAGCCGCTGAAATGGGTTATCACCCCAATGATCCTGAATGGATCAATCTAGGGCAGGGGGCACCCGAAACAAATTCATTACCGGGTGCGCCAGAGCGCATCAAGGAATTGCACATTGATTTAACTCAACATGAGTATGCCCCTGTGACTGGCCAAAAAGCGTTATGTCAAAAAGTCGCTGAGCTCTATAATACGCTTTATCGCAAGGGTAAAGCGTCGCAATATACTTGGGAAAACGTGAGCATAAGTGGTGGGGGGCGAATTGCTCTAACCCGCATTGTTGCTGGTCTGGGTAATATTAATTTGGGACATTTTTTACCTGATTATACGGCTTATGAAGAATTGCTGAGCATTTTCAAAGCATTTATTCCAATCCCTATTTTACTGGATCCGAAGTTACGCTACAAAATTCCACTTGATCTTATCGAAAAAGAAATCAAAGGCCGAGGTTTAACGGCACTACTGATGAGCAATCCCTGTAATCCGAGCGGACAAGTGATCCAAGGAGAACCACTCAAACAATGGGTAAAATTGGCACGAGATGCACGCTGCTCTTTAATTCTTGATGAGTTTTATTCGCATTATATTTACGATGTTAAGCGAGAAAATAATTTTCCCAAAACAGTTTCTGCGGCTGAGTATGTGGAAGATGTTAATCGCGATCCCATTATTATTGTTGATGGTTTAACCAAAAATTGGCGCTATCCAGGTTGGCGACTGTGTTGGACTTTAGCCCCAAAAGAAGTTATTCAAACCATTGCAAGCGCGGGATCATTTCTAGATGGTGGAGCCAATAATCCTTTTCAAGCTATGGCAATAAAATTACTTGAAGCTGAATATGTGATGCAAGAAGCGGTTGCATTGCAAACTTGTTTTCAGCAAAAGCGAGATTATATGTTGAATCGACTCCTTAAAATGGGGATAAAAGTGGATGCCAAGCCAGAAGGAGCTTTTTATGTTTGGGCCAACTTATCGAATTTGCCAGAATCTATTAAAGATGGATTTGCATTCTTTGAGGCCGGATTAAAAGAAAAAGTGATCACCGTCCCTGGTGTTTTCTTTGATGTTAACCCTGAAAAACGACGGTCGTATGCGCAATATAGTCAGTACAGTCGGATCAGCTTTGGTCCGCAAATGAGCGTAATCGAAAAAGGGTTAGACGCAATTGAAAGAGTAATCGAAGAGGCGCGAAATTAGGTTAACGAAGCATAAGAGGATCTTAAATGGGCCAATAGGGCAACAATAGGGCCATAATTGGGCCAATAGGGCCATAATGGAGTCATAGTTAAAAACTACACCGATTTCCAATGTGACCAAACTGCCGTTTAATAGAGTTTGGTAGCAATTTAGCCACGGTAGTGGCCCAGGAAATTAGCCCCGCGTGAGGCGCTTCTTAGCGCCGAAACGTGGGGGATGGGATACACAAAAAAAACTCAAGCTGCGGCAGCAGCGTAGGATTTCCTGCGCTGCTGCCGCAGCTTGGTGGTTGGGGTTGCTCTTACCCCACGTTCCGGCCTACTCGCCTAACGGCTCGAGGCCTCACGCGACACTTGGGGTCTGTGTTGGGACTTTGGTTGGCGTTCACAATGGTGGGAAAGGGAAATATGGAGTTGATATTTTTGGTGAACTATATGGTGCAACGTGGATGAATATAACAGGATTTACTGAAATCAGCATTTTTACAAATTCGTTTGCAAATGCAGTTAATTTTGGAGTTGATGGTGCTATTTTGGGCTTTCTTCTTGATATAGCGTTAGGATAATCAATTGCCTTATCTCACAGGGTAATTATCGGGGCACCCAAGCTAAACCATATCAACAAAGATTAAGGGTTCTGGCTTGTATTATTTTTTTGAAAAAATAATACAAGCCAGAACCCTTTAAGACCGCATTTTGAAGAATATAAATATTTTTTTCGTATTAAATTAATTTAAATTAGTAAACTTTTTTGCTAAAATACCCATGCAAACTGTCAAGCACTTCAGAATTAAAGAGGAGGCAAAAAATAAGTTGTCGGAATTAATTAATG
>JBIOEB010000111.1:0-6159 GCA_044445585.1 Candidatus Berkiellales bacterium | reverse complement strand
GTCTTCCCGAAATTTAGAAGATCAGTCTTCCCGGAATTTAGAAGATCTGTCTTCCCGGAATTTAGAATATCTGTCTTCCCGGAATTTAGTCACGCTTAGCGAACTTGTGAGCTTAGCGTGACATGATATCCGGGATCCAGACCTTCATTGGCTTGATTTATATGAAAAAATTATATCATGATTTTATTATTTCTGGACCCCGGATATTAAGCGACTCTAACGCTCGTAAACTCGCTAAGTGTCGCTAAATTCCGGGGAGACAGGCTCTCTCGCTAAACTTGTCCCGCACTTGATGCGGGATTCCGGGGAGACAAGCTCTCTCGCTAAACTTGTCCCGCATCAAGTTCGGGATCCCGGGGAGACAAGCTCTCTCGCTAAACTTGTCCCGCATCAAGTTCGGGATCCCCGGGAAAACAGATCCGTACTGCAAATTATCCAACATCACCTGACGGCCTATATTTGTTCCTCACGCCACACACTCACCACACGTTGCTTTTTTTCAAGCGCGTCTAACAATGCTTCATGTGCAGCTAATTCTTCTGCCGTCGCATTTAATACAGGCAATGCCACTTCTACTTCATTTACCACCGCCTCTGTTCGTTCAGCCGTTCCTTCAAAAATTAATCCAGACTCTTCCAACATTAACGTATTTTGGCCACCGGTCATAGCAAGATAGACTTTGGCGAGAATATCCGCATCGATCAATGCACCATGTTTTTCACGATGCTGATTTTCTACCCCATAGCGTTTACATAATGCATCGAGACTATTGCGTTGACCGGGATGTTTTTTGCGAGCAATTTTTAAAGTATCGATGATCGAACAATGGATTTCTAATTTTGACCATTCATTATCATTGATTAACAAAAATTCATTCTCAATAAAGCCGACATCAAAAGGCGCATTATGAATAACCAGCTCTGCCCCTTTTATAAAATCCTTAAATTCCTCTGCAATATCTGTAAAGCGTGGTTTGTCGGTTAAAAAAGCATCGGTAATGCCATGCACAGCAATGGCACCGGGATCAACTTTGCGGTCGGGTTTTAAATAATAATGAAAAGATTTTCCCGTCAACCTTCGGTGGATAAGCTCCACACAGCCGAGTTCGATGATCCGATGCCCATCTGTTGGAGAAAGGCCCGTGGTTTCAGTATCGAGAATAATTTGTCGCAAGTTTTACTCCTTATATTCTTCACGGGACGGCACAGCAAAATCCAAAATCCCTCTGCGCTACGCGCGGTCTCCCTTTTTCAAAGGGAGACGTTATGTCGCTACGCGACCCTTGTGGGCGAAGCCCACATATACTCTCCCTTTGAAAAAGGGAGAGGTGAGCGTAGCGAACAAGAGGGATTTTGCTATGCCACCCCCTACTTAAATAATTTTAAAATCGCCTCGCGGGCTAACATATCGACTCGTTCATTTTCCGGATGATCATTATGCGCTTTCACCCACTGCCACTCAACTTGATGACGTTGCACTTCAATATCCAGTTGCTCCCATAAATCCTGATTTTTGACTGGTTTTCTGTTGGCGGTGCGCCAGCCATTTTGTTTCCATGTTTTAAGCCAGGTGGTGATTCCATTTTTTAGATATTGCGAGTCCGTGACTAATATCACCGGACAATTTCGCTGTAAGGCTCGCAACCCCATAATAGCGGCCATCAATTCCATGCGATTATTAGTGGTATTTTCTTCGCCACCGCTTAATGTTTTTTCATGATCACCATAACGCAATAAGGCTGCCCATCCGCCAGGACCAGGATTCCCTTGACAAGCACCATCCGTGTAAATTTCTACTTTTTTTTGTTTTGACATGAAAATTAATTTTCTATTGTGGTGGTGGTAGTAGGTTTAGGTAACCCTTCGCTTGCACCTTGCCAAATTGGTTCAGTGCGCCATCGCGCTCGAATAGGTGTTAATGGCACCACGCGTTTTATCGCATGTAGTGTATAAGCTCCCGCAAGAAATGGCCAGAATTTTTGCCCCCATTTTTCTAAAAAGCCAAGTTTTTGATGCAACCCTTGATGCGTCACTGGCGGGCGAAAATAAAACAATTCGCCTCCGACAATTTGAAAATTCAGTAAGGTTAACCAATCTTTTAAACGATTGTGTGATAACATTTTTCCTTGCCTCGGCATTTTCCCGGTCATCTTTTTGTAAGCATGCCATATTCCCCAGCAGCTAAATGGATTAAATCCGGAAATAATGATATGTCCTTCGGGGATAAGTACGCGTTGCGTTTCGCGTAAAATCTCGTGCGGATTCGCAACATGTTCAAGTACGTGCGCTAAAACCACCACATCTACGCTATCCGTTCGAAGCGGAAAGACATCTAAATCGCCGCGCAAACTGCTGATCCCGGGAATATCTGCCTCAGCACAGGGATCCAACAAAATTCGATGTGATATCGAGCTGCTATCAACCAGCTTGGTCAATCCTCCCTCGCCTAAAAAGAGCAAATGGTAGCCATACAATGTTTTGAGGAATCTTTCTAGCTCAATACTTTCAGCAGCAATTAATCTCGATCCAACGACTTCTTGGTACCAAAGAGGTTGCTTAGTTTTTTCTGCTACCATTGGATATACACCAACCTAAAAAGTAAGAATAATGAATAAGATTGTAGCGCTATTAGCCTTTAAAGATAATTACATTTGGGCGATTCACAGTCTAGAAGGATCAGAAATTGTTGTGATCGATCCTGGTGACGCCAAGCCAGTTCTTCAGTATCTAAAAGAATGTAAACTTACTTTAAGTGCAATTCTGATCACGCATCATCATTGGGATCATAGTGGCGGGATCCTTAAGCTCAGGCAACATTTTCCTGACATTACCGTTTATGGTTCTAAAAATGAAAAAATTAACGGAGTAAATCATCCGGTGCAAGAAGGCGATAAAATTTCTTTGCCTGCATTTGATTTAACGATGCGCGTCCTGGATATACCAGGGCATACATTAGGGCATGTGGCATACGTGAGTGATAAACCTGCTCTTTTGTTTTGTGGCGATACTTTATTTTCATGCGGCTGTGGCCGTGTTTTTGAGGGAACGCCTGAGCAAATGGTCCATTCACTTAATAAGCTAAAGCAACTACCACCTCAAACTCTGATGTATTGCGGACATGAATACACTTTAGCAAATATTGCTTTTGCCCAACTCATCGAGCCCCATAACAAGATGTTAATGAAGCGGTTGGATCAGGTTAAGGAACTTCGAGCACAAGGCTTACCCTCTTTGCCTGTCACGATGGCGGAAGAACAACAAACCAATCCCTTCTTACGTTGTGATCAACCCGATGTGATCACTGCAGCTCAAAATTATCGGGACACCCAAGATAATTCAGCTCAAAATTATCGGGACACCCAAGATAAAAATCCTCGGCAAAATTATCAGGACAGCCATCATAGCGATCCCGCTCACAGCGACCCAATCACTATCTTTACCCTGCTTCGTCAATGGAAAAATCAGTTGTGATCAGATATTTGATTAGTTGCTCAGATAAATAAAAGCTTGCAATTTGGATGGTTATTCATTAACATGAGGAACAATCTAATTTAGAAATTTAAATTTTGTTAAATATTCGGCTCGATGAAAATATATCTAATGTCACCTCGGGTCGTAAGTGACACGAGGACTCACGATGAAAAAAGCTCGCACAAACAGATCCTGGTTTTTTGCTTTAGGGTTTTTGATATTTAGCGTTGCTAACCCCACCTCTTTAGCTGGAACTTCTGCACAAGAGATCCACCAAATTTTCAACGACAGTTTCGGTAAAAGAAGTTTATTTTCCGATTGGTTTAAAAATAGCAATAAAGCAAATCAAATTATTGGTATAGGAGCCAACTCTCAGGAAATTTGGAGTCGGCTTCGAACGCAGTTTCATCTCAGCGCTCCTGCTACTGCAATTACCATGCAACGCCATTTAAAAGAATATACTAATTCACCTTCTAAAATTAAATCATTAATCAATAATGCTGCACCTTATTTATATTATATTTTAGAAGAAGTTGAAAAACGGGGCATGCCAAGTGAAATTGCTTTACTGCCCATGATCGAAAGTGAATTTAACCCTCATAATATTAGCCATAAAGGTGCTGCAGGTTTATGGCAACTCATGCCTTCATTAGGGCGCCTCCATGGGTTAAAACAAAATTCATCGTATGATGGTCGTCGAGACATTTATGATTCAACGAAAGTAGCGTTGGATCATCTTGAATATTTGCATGAACGTTTTAATGGGAATTGGTTTTTGGCACTAGCTGCTTACAATTCTGGCGAAGCACGCGTGCTAAGTGCCATCAAAAAGAATCGATCTGCCAAAAAATCAACCGATTACTGGTCTTTGCCTTTACCCAAAGAAACCGTAAATTTTGTACCAAAACTACTTGCGCTGGTGACGATTATAAAATCGCCGAAGGAATATGGCATAGATCTCCCCTCTATCGAGAACAAACCCGTATTTACGCGGATCAGCACCACCAAAGCGATTGATATTTCGCACGCGGCTAAAATGGTAGATATCTCAGAAAACCAATTACGTAAACTCAACCCAGGGCTCCATAAAAAAGCCGCTCAACCTAAAGGTAAAGGACCATTCCATTTGGTGGTACCCATACATCAAGCAAGCAACTTGCAAGAACAGGTATCGGTCACAAAAAATAATACGCCGATAAAGACTGCGAGTAAAAAGTCAAAACCTCAAGCAAGTAAAAAAGCAGCGGTTGCGCCAAAGATCGCAACCGCTGTCACGCATGTGAAAAAACCGTTACCTAAAGATGTTAAAATAGTGGGAAAAGCTGCTAGCAGTAAATCTAAAGACAATCTTAACAAGAATAAATTTCATGTGGTTAAATCAGGTGAGTCGTTGCCTTCGATCAGTAAAAAATTACAAATCAAAATAAAAACATTAAAAAAATATAATCCACAGCTAAAACCAAGTACCATTTTACACCCTGGGCAACAAATCAACATACCAACCTAATAGTGTTTATATACTATGCGCGTTCCTCAGCACGATCTCTATACTCACTATAAATCCGAAATCAGTCTTGCGCGCAAATTAAAACGCTTCGTCAAACAACGAGGCGTTGAGTTAACCATTGCCATCGTGGGTTCGATCATCGGTATTGCCACCGTGCTAGTCAGTCATAATGTGGGATATCATCAAGAAATTTTGCAAGCCAGCAGAACCACCGATAGTTACTTTAATGGGATCACCGATTTATTTGCCAAAAGCGTAGATGAAAATCAACGGATTAATTTAATCATTATTGCCCGCACCGAAGCCATTATCGAAGATTTAAATCAACTGAAAAAACCAGACAAAATAGCCAGCATCATCACCTTTATCTCGAGCATTAACCCTAAATTATTTTATAAAGACGTTGTTACCGAAACTCCCAGAGAAAAATACATTAGTTTAAGTGAAATCAAACTCACCGGGAGTACCTTGCATAATATTATTTTGGAAAATGCGAATTTATCATACACCGATCTCAGAAAATGCAATCTCACTCATACTAACTTACAATTTGCCAATTTAAAAAAGGCAAATCTTGGAGATGCCAACCTGGAATACGCTAATATCAATCATGCGAACTTACAGGGCGCTAATTTAAAAAATGCTAAAATTTATCAGGCCACTTTTATTAATACCAATTTAGAAAATGCCATTTGGATTAATGGGATCCGTTGTAAAAAGGGTTCGATTGGGCATTGCGTTTACTAGTGCCATTTAAACTTTTTACTAATAGTTGGTTGCTCTATAGGCCTTAAGATAATGTTGGATAATTTCTCAACCGTAATACTCGGATCTGTCTCCCCGGGATCCCGCATCAACTGCGAGACAAGTTTAGCGAGAGAGCCTGTCTCCCCCGGAATCCCGCATCAGGTGCGGGACAAGTTTAGCTATAATTAGCAAGTTTACGAGCGTTAGAGTCGCTTTATATACGGGGTGCAGAAAATATAAAATAAAGATATAATTTTTAAATTGCACCGCCAAATTATCAATGTATATGTTTACTCGTTTGAACCTAATAATCTGTTTTATAATACTTAACTCTAGTTTATTTTCCCAACCACATTTAAAAGAGCAGGGACGATATTTTGAAAATGTATCGTTCAGTAAAATAAGTGTTGATGAAACTGGTGTATGGGCTATTTC
>JBIOEB010000110.1:0-6221 GCA_044445585.1 Candidatus Berkiellales bacterium | reverse complement strand
TTTCCTTTCTTATTTGGTTTTTTTGTATTTTTATCACCCTATGCCCCGCTTTTTCGGCGCGTAAAACATCAACAAAAACTCGCGCCCGCAAAAAACCCGCGGCAAGTAGGCGGTGAGTAGGGGGACAAAATGTCAACAGACCCTAGAATATTGTATACGCATCATATCTTTACCATTCATCGTTACAATGGATCCGTTTGTACAAATCCTATTGCTAACTTATTGCCATCTCCGTAATATCCTAAATCTAGTTATTTTTTACTAAAGAGTTATTGATAGATGAGTAAACGCAGCGCGCCCACGCCTCTAAAAGACAAACGACCTCCCAAAAAAATTAAAATGGATGAGTTATTAGCAGCAGTCCATGATGATAATCTTTTTGCGGTACAGAATTTAATTTCACCCCATCACACTACGGTTAAAAATAAAATCGATGCTTTTTATAAGGCTTGCAATTTAGGCCGTATTCGAATTGCGGATTACCTATTACCACAATTTGCTGAATTAAAAAATTTCAGAAATTTTGAGTTAGACTTGGCCTTTGCAAAAGGAGATCTCAATCGTGTCATCGAGCTTTTCAACGATGAGGATACGATTCTCACTCAAGAAAAATTGGGTGAACTTTTAAACTTTGCTGCAACAAAAGGATTTTTTCTTCTCGTAGACTATTTAACTGATTTTGATATCACTAAGGTTGATCAATTTAAAGCGCTATTAAGGGGCGTAACGCATGGCCATCTTTTAGTGACAAAAATGTTATTTAAACAATTACAGAGCGAATTTCCTCCAAAGTATTGTAATCATTTACTGAGAGAGGCAAGCAAGAGTGGACAAGCACTGATAGTCGAATTTCTCTTGAAAAAAATACCTTCTTTAGAGATTAATCAAAGTCTTTCAGAAGAGGAAATAGAAGTGGCTATGAAACTTGCACAACAGAATGGGCATTACGAAGTTGTGTCTACCCTACGAAGGCTCACCGAACCACAATATCAATTTACTCTTGAAGACATGACAGATCCATTTTTGATCAATTTTACTCTTTCGTTAGAGGAAGAAGAAGAACGAAAGCAAAAGCAAAAGCAGGAATTTTCCCCACCCGTATTTGACGATCGTACTGCTTCTGAACCAGATCCACTTGATGGAGACGATGAATTAAGTCAATGGATGAATATCTTTTGAACTTGAAGATGCGACCGCTTCGCTCCTTGTTTATATGCTGCGCGCGGAATGAATCCGCGCCCCCCATCGCGTAGCAATGCGTCTTCCCGGAATTTTGCCTACGTTCTCCCAATGACGATGATTTTTGTGGCACCTTTCACGGTATATGCACCTTTATTAGATATGTTTATTCAGCTTGCGGCCATACATTTGTAGGCATAGAATAAAAAAAAGGAGGGTGCAACTATGTCATCTCAAGGCCCGAAAAAACTTATTAAAGAAGCTCAGAAATCCCTAGTTGATTGGGGAGATCCTAAATTTTTACAAGCATTACTTAATTATTCAAAGAAAAATTTATCCAATGAGAATGTGGAATTTATCATTGCCGTTGCTGAATTAAAGGCTGCCATGGAAGCGAAAAAAAATCGAAAGGAAATTTTAAAAATGATAAAGAAAATTGAGAACCAATTCATAGGTAAAGATACCCAAGTGCTAAATCTTTCTGCAAAGACAAAAGAGTTAAGTGGATTAAGGAGAATTGAGGCTGCAGAAAAGGAGGTAAAAGGAAATTATTTATCTTCAGATCTTGCCATTTTTACTCAAAGCGAACAAAATACAGAAGATGTTAAAGTAGATAAGGAAATAGCAAATTTACAAGGAAAGAGTACTCTTTCTTTTCGTTTGTTAGAACAAATTCCATCTTCTGTTCAAATTGGTGCAAGACGTTCTCCACCAATGGTTCAACCTCAAGCGCCTATAGCTACTACCCCACCTCGTGCTTGGGCAACTCCAAAACATCTAACAATTAAATCTGATGCAAGCCCTAGCCAACCAAAGAATGAAAAAAGTGAAGAAAGTAAACATAAGAGAGAAAAAGCGCTGATTGGATCAAGATCACAGCCCGTTCAGTCTCAACCACCAACGAAGGAGTTCTTTGACGAGTTAGATCGCCTATTAGAGCGTCCAATAACATTTGATGTTGGTAAGGAAAATAAAAAAGCAGAACCTCAAGCGCCTAGTGTGACAAAAGATAGACCAAAATCAAAAGGCCCAAGTTGAAATTATATCCAATCGTTTGAACTGCAATATTAATTATTTAATTTAAGAATGGATTGCTTTGGCACTTTGTGCCTCGAAATTTGAATGATCCCCGTGAGGTCATCGTCATTGCGAGCAAAAGACGCGGTAATGAGGGGAAAAAAAGAAAAATAATAACGTCTTTTGTGAAGCAATCCATCTTAAGATCTGACTTACAACGCGCTGTAAGCAAGATCTTAAGATGGATTGCTTCGCTTCAGCCGTGACAAGCTAAGTGTTTTTTTCACCTCTCACAGACGGCTTCAGCTCGCAATGACGATGATTTTTGTGGGGATATCTCAGAAATGACGGCCTTAGCGAAAGTTTTTCCTAAAAGCAAAGTAGCCACAGTAGAGCCCAGTTATTTTTTAAAATCAATTTTTAAAAATACAAAATAATCCCACTATAGCCCCACCCCCTAATATCCAAAACTGATATGCCCGCATGGCCTGTAACAGAGGCTCAAACGAAGTCGTATTGAAAGCAAATAATGCCACCAAAATCAGTATGGTTGCGCCAAAGATTTTGCGCGTCAAATGCTTACGGGTTTTTTTAAGAAATTCTTGATGCGAAAGCCGTTTAGCGGATTGTTGGTGTTGCATATAATGGGTTTCGTTTTGCCAAAAACGAGCAATATCGTAAATGGCTTCGGGAATATCTGGTAATCTATCGGTCCATAACGGTAATTTATTTTTGAGTGTATGAAAAAGGGCTGCGGGACCAAATTGTTTTTTCATCCACTTTTCTAGATAGGGTTTGGCGGTTTTCCATAAGTCCAGTTCAGGGTAAAGTTGTCTTCCTACGCCTTCAATGGTCAGCAGCGTTTTTTGCAGCAACACCAATTGCGGTTGTATTTCCATGTCAAAACGCCGAGCGGTTTGAAATAAACGCAGTAACGTTTGGCCGATCGAAATATCTTTTAATGGCCGTTCAAAAATGGGTTCACACACCGTGCGAATTGCTGATTCAAACGCTTCGATACGAGTATGGGGTGGCACCCACCCCGATTGCACATGAAGCTCGGCCACACGGCGATAATCCCGTTTAAAAAAAGCTAAGAAATTTTCACCAAGATAGCGCTGATCTTCAGGGCTTAAAGTGCCCATAATCCCAAAATCAACGGCAATATAGCGTGGATTATCGGGATTTTCTGTTGCAACAAATAAGTTACCGGGGTGCATATCGGCATGAAAAAAACAATCTCTAAAAACTTGTGTAAAGAAAATTTCAACACCTCTTTCAGCCAGGAGTTTCAAATTTGTATTCTTGGCCACTAAGCTTTTAATATCCAAAATATGAGTGCCATAAATTTGCTCCATCACCAGCACATTGTTGCGTGAATATTCCCAATAAACTTCTGGCACATAAAGACTTTCTGAATTGGCAAAGTTACGTCTTAATTGAGAAGCATTCGCCGCTTCGCGTAATAAATCAAGCTCGTCAAATAAAGTATTTTTAAATTCTTCTACCACTTCGATGGGGCGAAAACGCCTGGCTTTGGGCATGGTGCGAAACACAATTTTGGCAAAGGTTTCGAGTAGTTCGACATCCCGTTGGATAATTTGGGCAATTTTGGGTCGTAACACTTTAGCAACCACTCTTCTGCCATCGTGCAATATGGCGCTGTGAACTTGCGAAATGGAAGCACTCGCCAGGGGTATGCTATCAAATTCGGCAAACAGTGCTGATAAGGGTTGTTGTAAACTATTTTCGATTATTTTGATAGCGATTTCTCCCGGAAAAGGCGGCACGCGATCTTGAAGCTTGGTGAGTTCTTCAGCAATATCATCAGGCAGTAAATCACGACGAATAGAAAGTAATTGGCCAAATTTAACAAAAATTGGGCCGAGTTCTTCTAACGCTTTACGAATAGCTTCGCCGGGTGGTGCTTCTTGTTTTTTAAACCACCGCCAAGGGAAAAATATAATAAAAATAGATAAGGGGCGAAGCATGGGGCTTGCCCAAACGATTCTATCTAAGCCATGCTTAAGGAGGACGATATTAATATGGATTAGCCGAAAATATTTTGCGATCAGCCGCATTTATCTCTCCGAGTAATGTTGTAGCAAGAGATTTAATTTTGCCTCAAAACGGGAAACATCCAGCCTAAGCGTATCGATATCTTGGATCCATTTATTCACTTCAGCTTGTGTCGGGAGCCAGTTCGATTCATCCGTTAAATAAGCTCCCAGATCTTGGACGCGATCATCAAAAACACGTTTCATCCAACTTTGCCATTGGCGAAAACTCTTGCTCATTAAGTGTGCGAGATCACCACCGACAAACTGGGCTAGATATCCTTCCCAATCTAAATCGAGGTAACGCCAAGTATCGTAAAGTGCTTTGGCGCAATCAATATCTCCTTTAACATGAAGGCCGTGCTCCATTCTTTTGTGCGTAAAGACCAACGCAATAAACGCCGAAAAAGGCCCCGAAAAAGTCAGATCAACATGTTGCTCTTTACTGAAGGCTATTACCACCAGTCCGCCAGGTTGAATTTGAAAATAAAGCGGTGGCAAAGTCTCGATTTGAAAGCAGACAATTTTGTTTTCATGAGGCACTAATAATTTCCAAGCTTCGTCATCTAAGCGTGAAATGACAGCATTAATGAGTGGTAAAATGCCTTTAGCGAGTAAACTGATAGGCTCCATTAATATTTAATTCCTTGGTGAATAGCCACAATGCCACCGGTTAAATTGTGATAATGGCTTCGATCAAAACCAGCCTGAGTAATCATTTCGTTTAATTTTTCCTGTGAAGGATGCATTCGAATCGACTCGGCCAGATAGCGATAGCTGTCACTGTCTTTTGCCACGTATTTTCCCAAGAAAGGCAACACATGAAATGAATAAGTATCGTAGAGTGAAGAAAGCCAAGCCTGAGTGGGATGTGAAAACTCCAAAATAATCATTCTGCCGCCAGGTTTGAGGACGCGATACATATTCTGCAGGGCTTTATCTTTATTGGTCACATTGCGCAAACCAAAGCTCATGATGATCCGATCAAAAGTATTTGGCGCAAAAGGTAAATGCTCGGCATCGGCGGTAACAATTTCGATATTTTCTACAATACCCTGATCGATCAGCCTTTCTTTGGCCAGCGAAAGCATATTGCGATTAATATCGCACAACGTCACATGACCTTGTGGCATCACTTTAGGGGCAATTAAACATGCTAAATCGCCGGTGCCGGCAGCCAGATCCAGCACGTGATGCCCTTTTCGAAGTTGACACATTGAAATGGCGTGGCGTTTCCAGAGTCGATGGATCCCAAGCGACATCAGATCATTCATCAAATCATAATTGGGGGCAACAGAATCGAAGACTTGTCCGACGAGTTTGTGTTTATCATCGCGGGGAACCTGAGTAAATCCAAAGTCGGTTTTATCTTCTTCCATGGGTTCCTGCGATCATAAAATAAAGTGACTTAAATCTTGATTTTGGACCAGTGAAGCCAACTGTTGATTAACATAATTGAGATCAATGGTGACAGTATTATTTTGGTTATCGCACGCTTCAAATGAGATATTTTCTAGCAATCGCTCCATCACAGTATGTAAACGGCGCGCACCAATATTTTCGGTGCGTTCATTGACTTCCCAGGCAAATTCAGCAATGCGCGCAATGCCATCTTTTTCAAATATTAAGGTCACGCCTTCAGTGGCTAAAAGCGCTTGATATTGTTCAGTGAGTGATGCACTGGGCTCGGTTAAAATTCGAATGAATTCCTCAGTTTTAAGCGGACTTAATTCAACCCGAATAGGTAATCGACCTTGTAATTCTGGGATAAGATCCGAAGGTTTAGCCATATGAAAAGCACCGGAAGTAATAAACAAAATATGATCGGTTCTCACCATGCCATGTTTAGTTGAAACGGTACACCCTTCCACCAGCGGTAAAAGATCACGCTGCACCCCTTCTCGTGATACATCGGCACCACCACCACCACCTTGGAGGTTGCGCTGTGTGACTTTATCGATCTCATCG
>JBIOEB010000109.1:0-6306 GCA_044445585.1 Candidatus Berkiellales bacterium | reverse complement strand
TGGTCACCCCGCGCCCCATGTTGTCACCCCGCGCGTTGCGTGGGATCTCTTTGTTGTTCCATTGGTTATTAGAAACGAGATCCCTGGCTCCGCTCGGGATGACAACTTAATAGGCTCGGGATGACAACTTAGGGTTCGATGAGAATCGTACTCTCACTATGTTCTTCACTACTTTCTAATGAGCTTTGGTCAAAAGATGGTGTGCACGCTACCCCCGGCTTTCGCCGGGGCAAAGGCGCACGCCCTACGTTCTACTTCTAATGAGAAGGTCTTCTACCTCTTTTTCCTGGGGTATTACCTACTCCATCTTTCATTTCTTGAAAACGCCCTGGAACATGTAATTTCATGGCTGATTGGCGAACAGGATTTCTTCTTGCGGTAGAAGGCGGTGGCAGTTGGGCTGCTTGAGCTCTTGCTGGGGTCTTTAGGGCACGAGCAGCACGAGCAGGCGCACGAGCAACTGCCTGTGCAGGTGATTTGGATGGAGCACCTCCTCCTCTTTTTGAAGTTGTGACTGGCGCTGCGGCAGACGTTGCTGCAGATCTTGCCTGGGCTTTAAGCGGAGGTGAGCCTTTTACATGGCTTTCGTACATAGCTGTCAAGGCAGCCGTACCTTTACCACCCGCGCCTACTACCTTCTTAAATTGAGTTGGGCTTTGAGGTTCTGGAACATCAAGAGGTAGTAGAGCAATAGGCTCTTTCTTTGATTTATCTCCTTTAACTGCGCCTTTCTTTACTTTATCTTTAGACGAAACTTGATCTTGTTTAGCCGAACCTTTTTTGTCTTGATCTTTGTCGGTTGATTCCTTCCTTGCCCTACCACCAAATGTTAATCTTCGTTTTAATGTAGATTCTTTCTCTTCTGAAAGTTCTGGTTTTTCCTCTTCCTCTTCAACGCTCATAACTCCTGCACCAGGGCCGCCCTTCTTTGTTTCTGCCGCGATTCTTGATGCAGAAGCAGTTTTCTTGGAAGGAGGAGCACTTTCAGGGCTTGGCGCTGATCGGTCTGGCGTACTGGGCTCGGAAATTACCTCTGGAGTGGGTGGTAGATCTTCAGGTTGAGCCTGCGCACTACCTTTGACTTTTTTCCCGTTCTTAGGTTTTTCTTGTTCCTTTTCTTTTTTCTTTGCTGCTTCTTTTGCTTTTTCTTGTTCCCTAGCTTTTTCTTGTTCCTTAGCCTTTTCTAGTTCCTTTTCCTTTTTCTTTGCTTCTTCCTTTGCTTTCTTCGCTTCTTCTTTAGCTTTTTCTTGTTCCTTTTCTTTTTGTTTTGCTGCTTCTTTTGCTTTTTCTTGTTCTTTAGCCTTTTCTAGTTCCTTTTCTTTTTGTTTTGCTGCTTCTTCTTTTGCTTTTTCCTTTGTTTTCTTCGCTTCTTCTTTAGCTTTTTCCTTTTTCTTTTCTTTTCGCTGTGCTTCTTCGTTTTCCTTATCTTCATCTTTTTCTAGTTCAGAATCCTCAACGTCTTTCTTCCCAGCTTCAGGTTCAGCTTCAGCTTCAGGATTTTCGTCGGGATTAATTCTAGACGATCTTCTTCGCTTATCTCTCTGCTGAGGTTTATTCTCATTTTTCTTTTCAGAACCTGGCTTTGGCTTCTTCTTATCTTTGCCTTTGTTTTTGAAACAACAGTTAACTAACCATGTTAACAAAAGGGCTGTAGTAAGGACTAATGCTGTGGTAAGTAAAGCCTGGCCTAAAGTAAACCCTAAAGCGACTGCCCCTGCTTTAGCTGACCATGCAGTATGCAGTGCCACATTAGATGTATAAAAGGGATAAAAATTAAAAAGCCCAAAACCCAATGTCGATACCCCGTAGATGATCCCAGCTATGGTCTTTTTTTGCATAGTATTACCTCTTCTATGTTTTATGAGTGAAAATCATGATCTCGGCGCACATTATATTTTGAAGATTAACTAGTATCAACACCGTAAGACAAAAATACTCATAATACTATGCTGGGTAGATAAATTTATATTGACTTCGTTATCTTTGTTGAATAACATTCACTTCCCGGTTGAATGTAAAATTGAGGATGTGCACTCCTATGAATGACGTGACTAAATTACACCGTATTGTTCAACGCCACGATATCAAAGCCAAAATAAAAAAGGTGAAAGAGATCCTTGGCGAAGAAGGCAAAGCTGCCATTTCTGATTTACACCGTGCTGCTCACAAACCTCATATCAAAGCCACAGTAAAAAAATTGAAAGGGATCCTTGGCTTAGAAGAAACAGACCCCTATCTTCAAGCCTTGGATATTGTTCATCGAAAGAATCACTTTTCGAGCAAAGATTTTATCGACATTAATGCTACAAACGCACAAGGATACACCGTACTCCATTATGCGACTTCATTAAATAATAAAAATATGATTACGCAATTGCTGCAAGCTGGCGCTGATCCAACCGTTGAAAACAGTTCAGGCCATACCCCTTTAAGCATGGCCCGAACCTTTCAATATTCTGAAGCATTACAAACTTTGCTTCATCATGCTCTTAGCACACATCCTGATTTGCTTAAATTTTCTGATTTCACCTTATTTAAAGCCAAAGGTGATGGCGTCAATGTCGGTGGTTTTTATCGTGATCAAAATAATAAAGGCTGGCTGATAAAAGAAGGCCATGAGGATAACCCCCTCAGCATCGTCAAAGAATACATTGCAGGGGGATTATTTCAATTATTTCTGGGGCACAATGCACCTAGAACAGAAATGGTCATTAACGATTCTGACGCAACGCTTTTAACTGGCTCTAAATTATTACACGATTTTAAAACGATAGCTCAGCATCAAGTGGAACTTGTTCAGCATCAAACGGAAATGATTAGACAAGGAAATTACGAATATGAGTCCAGTTATGGTAAGGATTTTCCTACCACTTTTAATGGTAAACCCATCAGTGGTTTTTTTGATGTGATCAGCGCAGTGCATTTTCTTGCCGATACGGATGCCAAATACGACAACGTAGGAATGATTGATCATGTAGATTTTTATTCCTTTGCTAAAATTGATCATGGATATGCTTTTGGTTTTTGTGACTCTCCCAATTCAATCACCTTGGATTCATTTCGAAATCATTTAAATGAACATTATGGCTTCACTAATTTAGAAAAAGTTGGATTTGAAGAGGTGTATCAAGGGATCACTCACGTCGCCAATATGGATTTTTCAGTGATAGAAGACACCCTAACCAGTAAAATGAAACTGGTGCATGATAATATGGAAGTGCTAGGGTTAAAGAGTTTATTCAATTTCTATGGAGCACAACAAGTTGGCGATTTAAATTTTGATCTCAAAACCTATCAGGATGATTTAATTTTTAATTTAAAAGAGCGCCATGAACATTTTCAACAAATGGCAAAGACCATGATGTTAGAAAAAACAATAAGGGATCATGATGTGATTGGGCTTAGCGATGTGTTGGATCAAGGGATCAGTTTAAATGAACCCTTTAAACCTTTTTATAATCCTACTTATGCTTTGCAACAGGATTTTACCCCGGGAACGCTTAGCGTGACTGGAATACAGTTAATCACCCAACACTGGCCTGATCTGCTTAAGCCATCGGATAAAACAACGCTACCCCTCACAGAAAAGGATGTTTTTGATACCGCGCCTTCGCATGATGACAAAGATATCTCTCACTTACTGGGTAATGTTGCAAAACCTCATGCTCAGGTGGAAACAGCTTTTGATACGTTCCATTCCGCGCAACCACCTATGCAGGATGTGCTTGTACATATGGAACAGCCACAGCCGATGCATGGTTTTGCCTGAGATACTCTTCCCAGTTTGCTTTTATGCTTTGTTGCTTTCGCCCCTTCGCTCCTCATGTATGAATAATACACTCCGGGGGCTCAGGGGCTCAGCGCCTCGCCTAAAAGCAAACTGGATTGAGTATCCATATTGACGGCACAGAGGCCGTCCCCTACATACTTTTATGCGTTGTTACCATACAAACGTACCCTTTTACCAGATCAACGGCATGGACTTTTACTGATCTGACGATTATGCTTAACATAGCATCAATTTAACATTTTGGATCATTTCTTTTAAACGTAAAATAGGGTAAAAATCCATGGCAAAAAAACTCATTAAGCGTTTTTTACCCGATCCCAAAACCATTCAAAATAACAAATACCTTAACATTTTTGGATCGCTGTTAAACAACCCTAATTTATGGTTGATTAACCGCTATTCTTTCGCGAAAGCCTGCAGCATTGGTTTGTTTGTGACCTACTTTCCCCTCCCCGGGCACATGATATTCGCTGCTTTTTTGGCCATTCTGTTCCGAGCCAATCTTCCGATTTCAGTCGCTTTAGTTTGGGTAATTAATCCTTTAACGATGATCCCCATGTATGCCTTTGCTTTTAGCATTGGGGCAATGCTGTTAGATATCTCAATACAAGATCTGGATTTTTATTCGTTGGCGGTATTTAAAGATATGTGGCAACCCTTTGTATTGGGCTGCTTAATTTGCGGCACTTTTTTAAGCATTGCTGGCAATCTAGGGGCAAGACTTTTATGGCGTTATTATGTGGGGCGAAGTTGGCTGCAACGCCGCCGTAAAAGATCTCTGGCTAATTCAGATATCCCCGCTCCAATACCACCGTACGATCCATCCGCTTAGCTAAAGTCAAATCGTGGGTCACTACCACAAAACTGGTGCCATATTCCTGCGTTAATTGCATCATTAAATCATAAACGTGATCAGCATTGGCCGTATCTAAATTGCCGGTTGGCTCATCGGCCAAAATACATTTAGGGCGTGTCACCAAAGCACGCGCAATCGCCACGCGCTGACGCTCGCCGCCAGATAACGTCGCTGGTTTATGCGAAGCACGATCTTCGAGTGACACTTTTTGTAACAACTCCAGGCTTCGTTCACGTGCTTTAGCCACATTCATCCCTTGAATTAACAATGGCATGCAAACATTTTCTAAAGCAGTAAATTCTGGCAAAAGATGATGAAATTGAAAGATTAATCCTAAAACCCGATTGCGAAGATATCCACGTTTGTGATCCGACAATTGATGCAAATTTTCATTGGCTAAAATCACTTTGCCGGCGGTGGGTGTTTCTAACCCGCCTAGCAAATGAAGCAACGTTGTTTTGCCTGAGCCCGATCGGCCTAAAATCGCCACGCTTTCTCCTGGCATCACTGAAAGATTCACATCGGTTAAAACGGGGATCACTCTATCGGCATCTTGATACTCTTTTTTTAATTTCTCACAATACAAAATAGGTTGATTTCCTTTAATCGAAAATTTATTCATGGCGCAATGCCTCGGCAGGTAGAACATTGGCAGCACGCCAAGCAGGGTGAAGTGTCGCTAAAAGACTTAAAATCATAGAACAAATTGCAATCAACACCACATCATGCAATTGCAGGCTCGAGGGCAAGTAACTAATAAAATACACATCCGCTGACAAAAATTTTACTTGAAACGTTTGCTCGATTGCAGAAACTAATCGGGTCACATTTAACGATAACAGCACCCCAGTGATCACGCCTAAAATCGTGCCAATTAAACCAATAATGGCGCCTTGGCACACAAAAATCGCCATAATATGCCTAGATGAGGCGCCCAATGCGCGCAGCACGCCGATATCGGCACGCTTGTCGGTAACGACCATCACTAAAGTGGATATTAAATTAAACACGGCAATGGCTAAAATCATGATCAAAGTAAAAAACATCATCGTTTTTTCCATTTTCACCGCGCTAAAATAAGGCGCGTTAAGGACTGTCCAATCGATAACATGAAAGTAACCATACGTTTCGTTACGAAGCTCAGAGGCAATCCGAGGCGCAGCAAAAGGATCATCTAAGCGCAGCTGAATACCCGTGACGCCACCTTCGGTTTTAAATATTTTAGCGGCATCATCAATGTGCATAAAACCAAAACCACTGTCGTAGACATATCCCACTTCGAAAATGCCAATGACCTTCAAGCGTTTTAAGCGTGGCGCTGCACCCGCCATCGAAACCGTAATTTCAGGGATCACCAAGGTAACCAGATCTCCTACTTTTACCTTTAACACTTTAGCCAAATGCGATCCTAAAATGATCCCAAATTGCCCTGCTTGGAGATCGTCTAATTTCCCTGAAATCATCGTGGTTTTTAACGGAAAGACCGAATCGATCGAAGCGGGATCGATCCCTTTTGCCATGACACCGCGCACTTCTTTACCGTGCGTCAGCATTCCTTGACCATCGATATACGGCGCTGCTGCAATCACATCTTTATGTTTTAATAATTCTTGGCTTAATCCTTGCCAATCGCTAATGTATTCACCCCACCCTCCATTCA
>JBIOEB010000108.1:0-6314 GCA_044445585.1 Candidatus Berkiellales bacterium | reverse complement strand
TTATTTTCTATTTTTAATCTTTTTTTTTTATTTTTTTTTTTTTTTTTTTTTTATTTTCTTTTGTCGCTCCCGCGGGCGGGCGGTGCCCCCCCCACCCTCCCCCCCAGCCTCCCCCCCCCCCCCCCCCCCCCCGCGGCAAGTAGGCTGATGAAAGCACATGAGCGTGGGCAACAACACCTAAAAGCAAAATATACCCAAATTAGTGTGAGTCCGTATTCGCAATTAACGGCACAAAACTAACCAGCTCAAGAACAGACGTTTCAAATTCTTCGCCTTGTCTTTTAATTAAAGTTAGTTTTTGCACTTGATGAGGCCCACCAATTGGGATGATCAATACTCCGCCATCAGGTTTGAGTTGATTGAGCAGTTGTGAAGGGACTGTATTCGCAGCAGCGGTGACAAGAATACCATCAAATGGCGCTTTATCGGGCCAACCAAGCGAGCCATCAGCAAGTGAATAATGAATATTGTGGATCCCAAGTTTAGTGATGGTTTTTTTAGCATCGTGATGTAAAGTTTTAATGCGCTCAATGGTCCAAACATGTTCGAATAATTTGGAAAGAATAGCTGCTTGATAACCCGAGCCAGTACCTATTTCAAGCACTTTTTCGGTTGCAGTGACATTTTCTAATAGAGCTTGTGTCATCAGTGCAACCACGTAGGGTTGAGAAATAGTTTGTTGGCAATGAATAGGGAGCGCCCTGTTATCATATGCACTTTTTTTATATACAGGTAACACGAATTTATCTCGAGGCATTGCTTGCATCACTTGCAGTACTTTAGGATGATTAATGCCTTGTCTCTTGAGCTCTTGAATAAGTTCATCTCGTTCAGACATTTTGGCCCTTTTAGGTTATGCTTTAGATACATTATATACCCATCACACTTCAAGATGCGAAACATCAAAGGAGAGAAATCAATGGTAGATACGCGATTTATGCAAAAGAAATATTCGCTTGATGAACTTGTTTCACATTATTTAGACGACATTAAAGCTTTAAAGCCGCAAATTAAAACCCCAGCAGATGAAAATAAATTGCAGCAATATTATCAAGCAGCCAGCGCGTTTAAAAATGTGTCAATAAAAGATATGGTGCAATTTGCTCTGACCTTTGGACGAGCTACTTCAGGCAAAGCTGCCCAAATGCGAGCCGCATTCCCAACTTTATTAGGCAATAGAGTAGCAAACCCTACCGTGATTGACGTAGCGTATGCACAGCTGTTGTTGGCTTACACCCAAGAATTTAAGCCCTCTCGAGTAAATTTAAAAGAATGGTTGTTAAGATTTGTTTTAAGCAGTCGGTTTTCGCCGTTAACTACTTTTTTAGATCAAGCTATCGATCATGTGATCACTGATACCGAGCGCAATATTGTTGCATACCAAGCACATGTTTAAAATTGAAAGCTAATGACAAGGTGGATGGCGATCCCGATCATCACGAAACCCATGATGGTATCGAGTATTTGCCAAGCACGCGGATTTCGAAAAATAGGGCTTAAAGCACTTGCCCCATACGTTAGGCCAAAAAACCAAATTAGCGATGCGGTTGTAGCGCCAACCATAAAAGGCAAATGTTCAGGTACCGGGCGATCGCCTCCAATTGTCCCTAATAACAGAAAAGTATCGATATAAGTATGAGGATTCAAAAAAGTAAAACCCAACAGCGCTAAAAATGTTGCCATTTTTCCAGCTTGCGAAGGGTTTTCGACTGATGCTACTAAAACATGAGGATGAAACACACTACGAAATGATCGGATCCCGTACCATGTTAAAAAAGCAGCGCCGCCCCAAAGCATGATGTTGCTAAAGCGGGGGAAATCTAGAATAAATTCTCCGATCCCTTTCACGCCCAGCACAATTAAAATGGAATCACAGATAAAACACGTGAAAGCAGTCAAAAAAAGATGTTGTCTTTTTAACCCTTGTTTTAACACAAAAGCATTTTGCGCACCAATCGCCACGATCAAACCGATGCCTAATAAAAAACCTTCGATCAGTGACTCAAACATCAGCATACTCAAGAGGTTGATAAGTTTTTTGTAGTGGTGAATAGGTAAAGATCTGGCCGGTTTTAATATCAAAAAACCAAAGATGAAGTGTTAGGTTATTTTGTTCAATATTCTCTTTAATCCAAGGAAAAGTCATACAATTTTGATAGGATTGTTGCAAAGCTAATTTGGCACAATCATCAGCGCTTAACTGTTCTTGATCTGAAGTTTTAATAATCGAAACCCAATTTGAGATAAAATCGTTATGATTCGATGCGCTGCTGTTTAATAAGGCATGAATGCCCCCACATTGGCTATGACCCAATAAAATAAGATGTTTTACTTTTAATAATCGGATCCCAAATTCAAGCGCTGCACTGGTGCCGTGATGCGCTTCGTCTTTTTCGAACGGAGGTACAATATTGGCGACATTGCGGACCACAAATAAATCGCCAGGATCGCATTGTAAAATTAAAGCAGGATCCACTCTGGCATCACAGCAAGCCACGACCATGATTTCAGGTTCCTGTCCACGATGAGAAAGATATTGCATCACGGAGGTATCGCCATGTGCGTATTTTTCTCTAAATGCTTGGTAGCCTTGCAATATTTTTATAAAAGTATTTTCCATTGAATTGAATAAGTAAAAGAATATGAGCCACAATTTTGCCATTTAGGAGGAAAGACAACAAGTCTTGTTACAAGTGCGACAGCATATACTGCATTTAGTTGGCATACACATAATCAGGTAAAGCGAATGGTTTAATTGTAAGTACATGCATTATCAAATATTCCATCAAAATTTAAACTAAGTTGGGCGACATTTGTCTCATGTATATGAGACGAAATGGGGGTGTGCAATGAAACCTGGAATATCAAAAGAAGAGCTGCAAAAGCAAAAAGAAGCGTATGAAGAAAAGATAGAAGCAACCACGCAAAAGTTTGATAAAGAATTTCGAAAAAAAATTGAAAAGTTAAATAAAGAATCTGATACCACACAACAGAAGTATGACGGTTTGCTTAGTAAAGTTTATGAAAAAAATACAGAGATTTATTCAACTTTGGAGGATTTTAAAACTGCATTTAATGATAATAAAGATATCCCGATCACGGTAAGTCCCGAAGATAAAACGAAATTAACGGAATATTCTACAACATTAGATGATTGTACTGCGAAGCTAGGAAAGTTAAAGGACGATTATGATAATGAATTATCTACTAGAATTTTACAGGATCAAAAAGCCCTAGAGAAAATAAAAATAGAGCTTGGGATGAAGGACGATCCTGCAAAAAAAATAAAAGCTTTGGTTGAAAAAATTAACGCAAATTTACAATATGTGGACAAAAAAGGGAAAACTGAAGAATTAAAAAAATATATTGAGATGTTATCTGCGGCAGTTTCAGATCTTGAAATGATGAGTTATAGGGTAAAAATAGAACTTCTAGCAAAGTTAAAGACTGCAATAAATACATGCCAAACCTTATCCGGTGGTAAATCTTTTACATTATTACTCAAAAAGGATGAGGAGGGAAAACCTCAGCCTGGCGAAGAAGGAAATATTGCTACACTCGAAGCAGATATCGAAAACCTTAATCAATTTAAGGCTACCCTTGGAGAAATCAGGCAAACCGTACAAGCTTTCGAAAGTCAAGGGTTAAAAAAATTACCTCATAGAGAATTTACAGAATTTCAAAGGGCTCCCGTCGCTGCCGCTCCTTCCTCGAATGAATCCAAGGCTCCTCGTGCGAGTGCAGCAGAGCCAGCTTCCAGTGAGACCGGATCTCCTGGTCTGAGTAAACCGGTAACTCCACCACCTCGTCCTCAAAGCGCGCCTCCACTTACTTTTTTAAGGGATAACCCTCAGGATAAACCTAAGGAGGGTGCTGAAAAACGAAAAGAAAAGGAAGGCAAAGAGGAAGAACCTACCGGGGGGGCAAAGCCTCCCAAACCACTGGCAGGACCGGAATAGGATGAAACTAGTCTGTGATGTTCTATAGGCCGTCAGATAAGTGGATAATTTGCAGAAATGATCTGTCTGCCCGGAATTTAGCGACACTTAGCGAGCAAGCGAGCGTTAGTGTCGCTTAATATCCGGGATCCAGAAAAGATAAAATCATGATTTAATTTCTTCATGATAATTTCTGGATCCCGGATATCAAGTCACGCTAAGCTCACAAGTTCGCTAAGCGTGACTAAATTCCGGGAAGACAGATGTGAAATTTTTGAATGACAATTTATCCACCTTTTTCTGAAACACTATAATCTGAGATGTTCCAGGTCCAACTTGACACGACAGTTTACCCAATCGGTGGCCTACGTTTTCCAGAAATTATCTAGGCACCTTTTTATTAGTAGACTTTTTTGAATTAGTCGCTATAGGATCAATTGGCGCGGGTTCTTTATTTTTACTGCTGACAATTAAATAGGCATTTAGGATCGCAATCCCAGCGCCTGCTAAGACATCGGTAGGATAATGTGCAAGTTTGTGAACACGAACACACCCAACAATTGAGGCAGCAAAATAGGCTGGCAGCGCTTTTGTAAGCCCATAACGCTGATGAATATAACTTGCGCCAGTAAAAGCAGCAGAAGTGTGGCCTGAAGGAAAGGAATGATGATTCACTCCATTTGGGCGTAATCTATCTACGGATAATTTTAAGGTTTGTGTGATGAGTGAAACAACAAATTGCGTTGCTCCTAATTGCGCGATCCCTTTCCAATCCTTTTTGGAAAGAGAATATAATAAAGCTGCAATATCTAAACCAATATCTTGTAGAGCGTAAAACAATATTTTGGGATCCCATAATACCCATTTTACTAAGTAGGAAAGTGCAGGGGGAAGCATCCCTGAGGTTACCCCTAAATATATCAATCCATAATAAATGCCAAGCTGAAGCCCAAGCATTCCAAGGCCCACTCCGCAGGAAATAGCCAATGGCTTAAATTTGGGCCAATAAGATCGGGTGTTTTTTAATTTAGATGCTTGGGAAGAATGAATCATGGTATATCGAGTTTAAATTGTTTCACGAATGATATCAGAGCCTGTTTCTGTTTGAAATATACTGCGTGAAACTGGATGCCTCGCATAAAGCGCGGCAAGTAGGCGGTGAGTAGGCGGTGAGTAGGCGGTGACTGGGTGGTGAGCAGGTGGTGAGTAGGTTGCAAGTAGATGGTGAGTATGGTCACAAAATGTCAACAGACCCTACTTTTATCGGTTAAAAGGCCCGCTTTATCTAATTTTCCTTTTTCAAGTAATAGTTTATTTGTTAAGTTAGCAAATAAACAATTCTTGTATTTTATTTTATCTTTAATTTATGTGGTGAAAATATGAAATTAGGTGTAGGCGCATTAATAGCAGGGGTAGCATTAGTTGGTTTATTTTGGAAATTTCCTGAAGTGACGAAAAATGAAGGCAAGCATTCATTCCTGTCACGTGAATTGTCTGAAGCAATTAAAGCAGCTTGCAGTTCAAAACTTGGGCAAAAATTTATTGGTTATGTAGATCAGCATAATTATCCAGACTTATATGCGCACGTTAATCGATTTCCAAGTTGCTTATTAAAATCGATAATGGAAAATTTTGAAAAAAATCAGTTAAAAAATCCAGATGAGTATCGCAATTTTCTGAACATGACAGCCGTAGAAATGATTCATTATTTGCATGACGTTAAACTACGCTATGTTAAAGATACTGAATCAATCAGAACAAGTGATTTCCAAGAGCCAGCTAGTTCGTCAAAGTTAATCATTACTTAAGATCTAGAATTTAACTGGCGCCTCGGGCAGGAATCGAACCTGCGACCTGTCCCTTAGGAGGGGACCGCGCTATCCACTGTGCCACCGAGGCGAGAATACTCTTCCCACTTTGCTTGTAGGGGACGACCTCTGTGTCGTCCCGCCAGGCGCCCGTAGGGGACGACCTCTGTGCCGTCCCGTCCTGAGCCCCCGGAGTGTCACTTATACATGAGGAGGCGAAGAGGCGAAAGTAACAAAGTCTAAAAGCAAAATGGGAAGAGTATTTAAAAAATAAGTTCGTGTAAACAAACTAGGGCAAGGGATAACAAGGCCACACCAATCAAAACGGTTAATAAAGGTTTCCCAAAAGGTCGGAAGGGTTTTAATTCAAGGCGTTTTTTTTCGATTTCGTCAGCGTTTAACATTTAGTTTCATCACTTATCATTAATGAATTCCTCATTTTAACATGTGCTTGTTGGCTCTGTCATGCAATCAATACCGTTGTTCTACACTATACTCTTCCCACTTTACTTTTATGCTTTGTTGCCTGCGCTCTCTCACCCCAGTCGTGTACCAAAGCGTACACTCC
>JBIOEB010000107.1:0-6373 GCA_044445585.1 Candidatus Berkiellales bacterium | reverse complement strand
CATCTTGAAGTGTAATGGGTATATACCCATTACAGCGGATTCATTCCGCGCGAAGCATACAAACAAGGTATAGAAAAGTAATGAAAGATCAGCGAATTACTGACTTAAATTTGAAGAGGGTTGAGTTTTTAGGGTTAAACTTCTTTCAAGGCGAAAAACACCAAATCATAAATAACATGGCCCAATTTTTCGCCACGCCTCTCAAATTTGGTTTGCAATCGTTCCAGCGATGTTGGTGCAAAGTGATTAACACCAAACTGATTCACCAATAAAGGGCACGCTTCACAGACGGTTAACATATGCTCGGCATAAGGCTGCCAATCGGTTGCAAGATGAAATAGGCCATGACTTTTAAGTTTTTCTGCTATTAGCATCACAAAATCTGGCTGAACTAATCTGCGTTTATGATGCTTTTTTTTCGGCCAGGGATCCGGAAACAACAAGAGCACTTTATCTAAACTTTGCGGTGGAATGTGGCGAAATACTTCCACTGCATCGGCACAAAACACTTTTAAATTTTTCACTTCACATTTTTGCGCAGTGGCTAAGCAATGCCCCACACCTGGTTGGTGCACTTCCACGCCTATAAAATCGATTTCCGGATTTGCTTTTGCTTGTGCGACCAAAGGATCACCCATACCAAAACCAATTTCGAGAACTCTAGGGGCATCTCGGCCAAATATTTGATCCCAGTGAAGCCATGAGGGTGAACTCGGCAACGTCAAACCATATTGCGGCCAAAGATCGTTTATCGCACGCTGTTGCGCAGGCGTGATCCTGCCTTGGCGCAAAACGAAACTGCGAATGGATCGGTGTGTTTTCTCTAAAGTCACAAGCCTAAATCAAAGTCTGTTTTTTAAAAGGGCTATGGTACCACTCTATTCGTTTTGTTGTCATAATACGCAGTGCGGTTTTCGCGGGTGTAGTACAATGGTAGTACCTCAGCTTCCCAAGCTGATGGCGTGGGTTCGATTCCCATCACCCGCTCCAATCTTAAAAAATGAGTAGAGAAATCATGATATCAAACACCCGACGGATCACTGCTTCAGGATTTGCCCTATTTTACTTACGCGTGCTGCTATGGCTGGTTGGTTTAGTGGTGGCTCTTGCCATTATTATTCCTATTATGGTAATCATTTTTTTTAATCCTAACGATTATAAACCCCAAATAAACACTTACATTAATGAAAAAACGGGATTGCCTTTAAGTATTGAGGGAAATATCGAATTAAAAATGCTCCCCTGGCTTGGGTTTAATGCAAAAAATATCACACTGGCACAAGCCCCTTCTTATGGTCAAGATACATTTATTCAAATCGATGAAATTGGCTTTAAAATTCCGATCCGAGAACTTTTCAAATGGCATTTGCAAATCGAATCTTTAAATATCAAAGGGCTAAATGTTCATCTCATTAAAAATAAAGATGGCAAAACCAATTTAGAATATTATTCATCACAATTGAAAAAAACCACTCAAGGTAAAGCGTCATCAAACACAGGAAAGCAACAAAACGTAGAAAATCCAACATCGTCCAAAAAACTGACTTTTGCTTTAACACATTTTTCATTCGAAAATGCCAATGTGCTTTATGAAGATCGCACTAAGAGTCAGCGCTTTACTTTATCAAATTTGGATCTTAAAGGTAAAAATAATGGAAATAGCATTGAATATCCCATCAACAGTGAATTTGATCTGAAGTTAGAACCCAATGGCAAAGATCTTTTCACCGGGCATGCAGATTTACAGGGATTGGTAAATTTAGCTAAAGGCGCACCCAGTGCTCACTTTGATGCCAATGTCTCTTTAAAAACACCTCACGCCTTGTGGCAAAATGTTAAACTCTCTACGCAGGTGGATGCAAACCTGGCGAAAGCAATTACCTTTAGCAATATTGATCTCACAGCAGGAGGGACTCGCGCTTTAGGAAAAGCAAACATTCCAATGGCTAGCGGTTCACCTGTTACTTTCCAAATTAATGTGGATCAGCTTAACGTGGACGATTTGCTCAAAGCTTCATCTACCAGCAAATCCACAACTGCCGGGCAAACAACGCCCAGCCCGGTGACAAAATCAGAAAATAACACAGCGAAGAATTCATCTCGTCCAATCAGTGGGGACATTGTCATCGGGCAATTACAAGCCAAGAATATGACCTTTACGCAGGTGAAAGCTTCACTGAAGACCGAAAATAATTTACTTAAGATTAATCCGCTACAAGCTTCCCTTTATCAAGGTAAGCTTAACGCGACGATCACTTATGATCTCAATAATCAAAGTCACCCAACCACTGTGCAAGGTCAAATAGCGGGTTTACAAATTAAACCCTTACTCAATGACTTAAAACAAATGCAAGATCTGAGCGGGATTGCCGCACTGGATTTCAATTTGGCCCAAAGTACCACGGAAAGCCTTCATGGGATCTTAAAATGCAGTCTAACAAATGGGGTTGTCACTGGCGTTGATGTTAATTATTACTTAAAGAAGGCACAAGCCTTGCTGAAAAAAGAGCAGCTGACCGTCAGTGATACACATCAAACCCCATTCGATAGTTTAACTGCCACGCTTAACCTGCATCAAAACGTGATTTATAATAACGATTTATTGATTTTATCTCCTACTTTTAGAGTCAACGGCGAAGGAAGCCTTAATTTAAAAGATCAAACGCTTGAGTATAAATTACAAGCCTGGAAACAATATACCGATGGAGTAGAACATCCCAATGCTTATCCCTTGGCCATCCGCCTAAAAGGCCCCATCCAACATCCCAAAGTTGAACCTGATCTCGATTTATATCTTAAAATGGCGCTTGAAAGAGAATTGAAAAAACAAATCAACAAACAAATTACTAAAGGACTTAACAAGCTGCTTAAGATACCGAAAGATCAACCCAATGGATCAGGGCAAACGTCTGATCCCCAAGAACAAGCACCTGAAAAAGTGCAAACGCCTGAAGAGATCATTAAAAAGAAAGTGAGTAAAGAAGTAGAAAGGGGCTTGAAAAAAATATTTAAGATAGATTAATGAACAAAACACTATCTAAAAATTGGTTTGCAAAACAATTATTAAATTGGTACTCCACCGAAGGGCGCCATGATTTGCCGTGGAAAAAACCCATTAGCGCTTATCGGATTTGGGTCTCTGAAATCATGTTGCAGCAAACCCAAGTTAGCACGGTGATCCCTTATTTTGCTAGATTTATGAAAGCCTTCCCCACGATCAAAAAACTTGCCGATGCTCCACTTAATCAAGTGCTACATTATTGGTCGGGCCTGGGTTATTATGCGAGAGCGCGCAATTTACATCAAACTGCACAAATTGTTGCCACAAAATATCAAAAAAAATTTCCACAAAATGGTGAAGATCTGCAAGCACTCCCTGGCATTGGTCGCTCTACCGCTGGCGCCATTTTAGCCCAAGCCTTTGATATTTTTGCGCCCATTTTAGACGGCAATGTGAAACGTGTGCTGTGTCGTTTTCATTGTATTGAAGGCAACTCTCAGCAAAAAGAAGTGGAACAAACCTTATGGGAAATCGCAGAAAAATATACGCCCACGACAGCCGTTGCCGATTATACCCAAGCGATCATGGATTTAGGTGCAACCTGTTGCACGCGAAGCACGCCCAATTGCCAAGCTTGCCCGCTTAAAACACGCTGCCTTGCTTTTTCACGCAACGCGGTGCAGGAGTATCCCCATAAAAAAGTGAAAACGACACTTCCGCATCGTGAAATAACGATGCTACTTGCTCGTCATCAAGATGCTATTTTACTTTATCAGCGACCTTTGCAAGGAATATGGGCAGGGTTATGGAGTTTACCGGAATTCAACAATAGCAAAGAATTAAAGCAATTTTTACGCGAACATTTACCATTAAAAAAAACCACATTAAAAGAATTAACACCCCTTATTCATACTTTTACGCATTTTCGCTTGAAAATTCAGCCAATACTTTTGCACCTTAACCAAAAAAAATCCACCGCTTTAAATAAACTTGGGCTAACATGGGTTAATGCACATGGCTTAACGCAACGTGGATTGCCCGCGCCTATCAAAAAATTAATTTTTCTTCACGCAAATTAAAGAGGTCTTTTAATGAACGTTCGCACTGTTTTCTGTGAAAAACTAAAAAAAGAAGCGCCTGGTTTAACGCATGTTCCTTATCCGGGTGCTCTCGGAAAAAAAATATTCGATCATATCAGTATAGAAGCCTGGCAACTCTGGTTAAAACACCAAACTTTGCTCATCAACGAAAATCGGTTAAATGTTTTAAGCCCTGAAGCAAGACCCTTTCTTGAAAATGAAATGCAGAAATTTTTATTTGAAGGGAGCAATGAAAAACCAAAGGGGTATACGCCGGTGTGAGATTTGCTGGTGTGATTTGCTGATATACTCTTCCCGGGAAGAGGCCGTCCCCTACATACTTTTAGGCAAGGACGGGCGACTTAAAAGCCACGAAGAGCATATTTAAAATACCTTTGGTCTGGTCAAATACCCAAGCCAAAGAACGCCACTAAACAACGAGAGAACGGACCCGGAGATCCCCAAGCAAGGATTTTGATCGATGATCCCTCCCGCAAGGAGACCTAGGCTCGCCCCAGTATACAGCCAAATCCCTTTTACATAGCTGCTATCCCCAGTGGTATCACTGAGGTGCCACCCACCTATTGTCGCAATCACAGCTGTGATAGCACCCGCTGCAATTGTGCCGTTGGTAATGCCCGCACCGATAGCTAATGTTTCATTGTATGTTAGTTCTCTCATTACTACTTACCTCGAACTAGCCACTACTTAATGCACGCTTGACAGTGTAAGGCTCATGCAGTTTAATTACCAGTCTTAACTTGGGGCCAGATAGCTCAGTTGGTAGAGCAGAGGACTGAAAATCCTCGTGTCGTTGGTTCGATTCCATCTCTGGCCACCAAAATCAATAAGATATGATCCCTTCGCTTAGATTCGCTAAACAAAAATGTTATGTGGTGCATCACACACAAGCTACAGGCAACTTCCATGACATCCCTGAAAATTTTCTTGTGCTTTAATTTAAGCGCAAACTATCTATTATTTTTCTTGAAATACTTGGAAGAGGGGGAACTTGCGGCAGGTTATGTAAGTTAAACCATTTGGCATCTTCTATCTCGTTGGAATCAATCCTTAAGTCCCCGCCGATGTAGTTAGCAGTGAATGCAATCATAAAACTATTTGGAAATGGCCAACTTTGGCTACCAAATTATTCAAGCTATGAAATTTCTAAACCGACTTCTGCTACAATATTGAAATTTTTCATCCCATGTTAACCAGTGAACACCTCTTAACAGGTGTATTGTTATCTCATTTACTTCTGCTAAAAAGCTTTTTGTTGGTCTTTGGGTCAAATGGGTCAAATATTTATTTTTTTATTAATTAATTGACCCATTTGACTCCAATTGACTCAATTCGAGTCAATTGACCTCGCTTTTGGCTGGGTTATTAGAGACGATTTATGCCCGATAGTATTCTAAATTGGATGTCCCGATAGTACACTTTTCAGCTAGAGATCAAGATATAAAAGGGATGAATGTCGGTGCTTTTTCTTGCCGTGCTTTTGGCAATAAAAAGCCGCTCACTTTTAAGAGTATGGTTGAATTTGCAAATCGATCGACCGTCGAATTTTATGATAAAGAAAATCAAGACAAATACGTTTTTAAATTGGAAGATTTCGTTGTAAATGGAAGGTTTCCTTTTCCACCAGATTAAAATATTAATTTTTAAAGGGAAAAAAGTTCAGTGAGCTTCCCCAATTGAAATCATATTACTTCAGATCCTTTCTCAAAAAATAAAATATTGAATTACCAATATACCCCTTTCTTTCAAATTCAACCAGGTAACCTAACTTTTTATAAAAATCTAATGCTTCCCAGTTCATGGTATTTACAGCAATAAAATTGCAGTTCTGTTCTTTGGCTAATTCTTCAGCCGATAGCATCAGACGTGTGCCGTAACCCTGGCCTCTCATAAGTTCGCTAACCCAAAGGCTGCCAATGTAAAAACACCCATAGAACATATCACAATTACAACCGCCAACAATTTGGTTGTTTTTATCACGAATAAAAAAACAAAAAAAACGCATTGGACCAAACCCTTTAATTTGTTTGGCATAAGCCATGATCCCCTCATTCAATACTTGCACATCTTTGGGATCTGGATTTTCAACAAAAGTTATTTCATAAGACACTTTTTATTCCTTATACAAAAATAACACCGGTTTCTTGATTAAATTTCCTGCCAAACTCAAATGTGAAATAATATCATCAAGCTTAAGAGGTTCAATCTATCTTGAATCAGTAAAATAAAAAATCACCCAGGCTTAAACCACCTTTTTTATTAAGCATAATTT
>JBIOEB010000106.1:0-6493 GCA_044445585.1 Candidatus Berkiellales bacterium | reverse complement strand
TCTTTGGATTTCTGGCCAATTTTTTAAAAAACCGTTGTTTGGAAGTAAACCAATTTACTGAGCTGTTTCGTAAGATTTGAGACGGGCAATCTTTAAGCCACATGCGCTCTGGTGTTTTAAAATGTGAAAATGCTTGATTAATTTGTGATGGTTGACCTGTTTCTTTAAAATGCAAATAATTTGCATGATCCTCATCGACTTTGCAGTTGTATATCACGCGAGCACAGCCTATCCATTGAGCCAATTTTTGATATTGGCCCTTCGTTGGATAGGCGCGAAATTTTACACCACAGATTGTCATACTTCACTCCGAAAAATATGTTAATTCTTGTATCAAAAGGAGTCAATATGACTGCCAAAAATAGCGAATGGCGAATGGCGAACGGGCAGAAGTTGCGGTTTAAAAATTTTTATCATCTAGCCTTTGTAAAAAAAAAAATATTGAGGAACAACGCCAACCCTCTTCTGAACAAGGTGAGCTCAATCAATTCGAGTGAGAAGTAAAACTTCTGCGTGCTTGACCTGCCCCTAAAGGAGCAGGATTGCGCACGCTTTTTGTTCAATGCCGCATAGATAAGGTCACATAACTCTTTTACTTCTTTAGGACCCTCTTTCATATTCTCCCCCTATTCAATATTTATTTAGATAAAGACTTAGGCCTCACAAGCGTTACACGTTTAACTTCGATTTTTCGGATAAATTCACGACCTAACGAATGAACAAAACAAGCTTTGCGCATTTCTTTACGCGCCTGTTTCGCTTTTTCAAATAAGTTTTGTGAACAGCGGCTTTCTCGATTGCCACAAAATCGTAAGGATTCAATGCTATTAAAGATCTGATGTAAATGAATAAAGAGTGTATTTAGCTCGCGTTTTTCTTGTAACAACATTAAGGTTAATCCTTCAATGTTTTCCGCCATCACATCAAGTGTGTTCTTAATAGTTGTTTTTCTTGAAATCACATAACATTTTTTTAAAAGATCATAGATATCTATGCTGCGTTGGATTAATAGAATATCTTCTTTGTTTTTAAGTTCTTTAGCCTTAGTCAGTAAGTATTCGGTGACGGAATATCCACCAAACTGCGTTGACGCCATATAATTATGCAACATTGAATTGGGTTTGGTTGTCACCACGACGGGTGGTAGTGGGGTTGATATTAATTGCGCCGCTGCTTCTTGGCGAAAAGCAAATTGGTTGATCGCACGGATATATCCTGCCAGAGCATTAGCGTGTAATTCTAGCAAATGAATTTTACTGATAAATTCATCGGAATAAAGCCGTTTGGCAGTCGTTTTATTTAACAGAGTGCTTAAATTAATAATCGCACGATGACATTGCAAGCCGCCTTCAGTGGCTTGCAGAAATTCAATTCTATTAAGGATTTCAGGTTGTTTGACAAATTGATCCACTCGATAACATAGGATCAAATAACATTCTCGAATTTTGGAAGATAATTTTGCAGCGTGATAAAGATAAGTACTGACTTCCAACCATTCTAAATTAAACTCGTCAAAAAAATTAGGATCCAATTCGTTACGTTTAACCTGAATTAATGGATTTAAAGTATCAACTGCATTTATCCAATCCTTTACGCTGGTAGGTGTTTGATCTTCTTGATACCCATTGGGCGCTACTTTCTTTTCAACTTTTGGTTTAAATAATAGCTCTTTTATTTTTTGCCAAAATCCTTTTTCAACAGAAGGACCTTTTTGCTTTATTTTTAAGGGTTTTATTTCAAGCAGTGGTTCTTTTGACATCTTTCCCTCTCTTTGAAGGCTCACCGATTTTGATGTGTTCTTTCTTTTGATTTGACCATAATTTAGGTCATCAGCACAAGTTGCAAAAATGACACATCACCAAAGATCCCTGGCTGTTTTGGTGAAAGATGAAGAAATAATAAACTTTTTAACCTTATAAAAAGACTAAGTATTAAAGTGGGTATATTGGTATAGATGTATATGCTCGCCAGAACTAGGTGAGAGTATAAAAGCTAAGTGAGAAAAGTTATGGCAAAAAAACCAATCAAGGGTTCCATTAAAAAGGCCGTTCATTCAAAACTAGCCCAGAAAAGCCATGATGATCTGCCAAAACCAGGTCCTTTGGAAATTAAACTTCACATTTTCAAAATTTCTGACTTCGCTTCAATACCTGAATTAAAAAAAGCGCTATCTGAGCAAGTTGAACGCAAAACTGATTTAACGTTAACTCATGGAGAGATCCATAATGAACTATTAGGCTTTTTAAAAAAGCATATCCAAATGGAAAGCGATTTAGCCTATCTAGCGGATAGCTTTGGGATTTTGCATTTCATCGATTTGATTGAGCAAGCCCATGGCAGAACATATAAAAGTTATGATCATGATTGCGTTGAAATTTTAAGTTTCTATAAAGACAAAATCACTGGACTCATCAATCAAGAGTCAACCCCAGCATTAATACAACTCGAGAGCTTTTTTGATGAATATCATAATATAGAAAAAATAAAATTAGCGCGAGAAAAGGCAACAAGCCCACTCAATCCATTTTCGGATGAAAATAAACTTAAAGAAATAATAGCGTTTATGGATCAAAAATATAAAGTTTTTTGTCGTAAATTCGAGCTGGTAGAACGCCAAAAATCACAGGCCACTTATTGGGAACTTTTGCAAGATGTGTTAAGTGATAAAGTGACTTCCGCGATGTTACAACTTTCCAAACAAGTAACCGAAAAAAAACAAGTAACGTCTTCTTTATTACCAGAGTCAGAATTTGATATTCCATCTGCCGAACCCGAGCACCCCGATCGGGTCGGGATCAATGAAACAATGTCTTTTAATCCACCCGAAGAAACACCATCGGTATCGGATGCTTTTAGTACAAAAGAACTTGAAGAAGAGTTTTTAGGGGCCTTTCCTTGGGCAACGGATCTCAAACATATTCACCAGGTTAACGACAAACCTGTTTCACCGGAAACTAATTTGTTAGGCACACCAACGATGCTCTCGCCAGAGCTGCAACTTGCCGCGATACAATATGCCCTACTCACATTGGATGCCTTAGGTAAGGTTGCAGGGATTGAAGGTGATTTGACAATTCAAAATTTTGCGAAGGTAAAAGAATTTGCAGGCAATCTTCAACTTGTCTCGGATGCTATCAATCAACCGGTAATGACTCACCCTGAAGACTTAAAGCCGTTACTTGAAAAAATGACAAGTGACTTAGCGAGTGAAAATCAATTACTTTATATTTTAGAAAACCAAGAAAATTCTCCATTACAGGTTCAAAATAATCATCAAATGAATGGCTTTTGCCATGTGAATGAACATCTAGCTCACCACCTTTCTGGGATCCCTTATTCTCAAAGTATCTTAATGCCTAACACGCCAACCCCTCATTATCAAGCTAAAATCGATGAGATTTTTATGCATCATCCACCACCTCACAAACATCTTAAATCCAGTAAAATAAAGAGGATGAAAAAGAAATCTTCCCAACAAAGTGCTTCGGACAATCCTTGATTTGCTTATTGATTCTTGAACCTTAATCGTTAATCCTTGATTCTTGAACCTTAATCCTATTTTGAAGCGGATGTTGCCAGATTTTTAACCAATTTGATGGGGCGATAATAAGGTTTCCAAAAATTAAGCTTATTAAAAGTTGCCTGGTCAAGATCAGGGATCACTCGGGCAACATTATCTGCGATCGCTTGTTTGGTCACCGCTAATGCAACTTCGCAAGCAAGATCTTGAATTTCGACAATATCAGGAAGCAATGCCCCGGTTCCTTTGTTTAAAGCGAATTGCGCAATGGCTTGGGTTGCTGCCCAAAGCATATTATCAGTGACTTGCGAAGCCTTGGTTGCAATCACGCCTATACCAATTCCTGGAAATGACAGCGCATTATTACACTGCGAAATGGGGATCATTTTTTGTTGAAAAGCAATCGGTTCAAATGGACTCCCAGTTGCGATCAACGCTCGACCCTCTGTCCACTGCAAAACATTTTCGGGATGTGCTTCACAATTGGCATTAGGATTGGATAATGGAAAGATAATGGGTTTGGCAACATTGGCTGCCATTTTGCGGATGATCGCTTCGGTAAAGGCTTTACCGACTGTTGAACACCCTATCAAAATAGTGGGTTTAACTTCCGATACTACGCTGAATAAATCCTTTTCTGCTAATGACCACTCCCCTTTTGGCCGGGCAAAAGGACGCTGAAAATCGGTGAGATCTGCCGTGTTTTCTTCCAATAAACCAAAGCGATCGACCATCCAAAATTGTCTTCTTGCCGTTTGAGCATCGATACCATGACGCAACATGGCATTATAAAGTTGATCTGCCACACCCATTCCAGCAGTCCCAGCACCAAAGATCACGACCCTCTGCTTTGGTAACGGCAAACCCTGTTGATGGATCGCTGCCAGAAGAGCCGCGAGAGTCACCACGCCAGTGCCTTGCATGTCGTCATTAAATGAACAATGCTGGAAACGATAAGTTTCTAAAATTCTTCTGGCATTTTGCAACCCAAAATCTTCCCAATGGAGGAAACTTAACGGGAATTTTTTCTTAAGTGCTTCGACAAATTGCTGGATGAAATCATCATATTCTTTTCCACGTAAACGAGGATGACGCCACCCAAGATAAAGCGGATCATTTAATAAGGTTGGGTTATCCGTTCCCACATCGAGCATGATCGGTAAGGTTTTATAAGGGTTCGCACCACACAAGCAATAAATCACTAATTTAGAAATGGGAATATCCATTCCGCCAATGCCTTGATCTCCTAGGCCTAATATACGCTCGCCGTCGGTTACCACCATGACATCAATATCACCATGAGTACGATTATCTAAAATTTCATTCAGTTTTTCACGATCGGGATAAGCGATATAAAGCCCTCGCGGTTGACGAAATTCATGACTAAACGCTTGAACTGCCGTACTCACGCCTGGAGTGTAAATTAAAGGTAAAACTTCCGAGAGATCTTCTGATAAAAATTTATAAAACAAAATTTCGTTTTTATCGTGTAAATTATTAAGATAAATATATTTTTGCAAAGTATTGGTATAGTGACTATATTGCTTTTTGGCTCTGGCCAGTTGATCTTCTAAGGATTCGATCTGATGTGGCAATTTGCCTAATAGATTTAACTCATGTCGCTCTGTTTCGGTAAATGCAGTTCCTTTATTTAACAACGCAAAAACCAGCAACGCTTTACCGGTAATGTCTGTTTCGATCCATTCATGCCCGCTAACCTGATCATATCGTGTTACAAATCTTAACATGTTATTTTAATCCTAAACGTGCATTGATAAATAACTGCATCCACGGACTATTTCCTTGCCATGCTGGTGGGTGCCAAGAAAGCTGCCAGCTTTTAAACACGCGCTCGGGATGTGGCATCATGATAGTGACACGTCCGTCAGGTGTGGTAAACCCAGTCATCCCTTTCTCAGATCCATTAGGATTTTCAGGATAATTTTCGGTTGGTTTGCCATGATTATCAACATAACGTAACGCAACTAAAGCGCCATTGGGGTTTTGATCCCACGTCACACACCCTTCGCCATGCGCAACCGGGATGGGCAAAATAGCACCTGCCATATTTTGTAAAAAGTGCGAGGGGGATTGACAAACTTCAACTAAACTTAAACGTGCTTCAAATTGCTCAGAGGTATTGCGCACAAATTGTGGCCAGCTAGCGGCCCCAGGGATGAGATCTTTGAGTGCACTTAACATCTGACAACCATTACAAATACCTAACGTGAGGGTGTCATTGCGTTGAAAAAATGCGCTAAATTCCTCACGCAAACGTGTTTGATAAAGAATGGTTTTAGCCCAACCCTTCCCTGCTCCTAATACATCGCCATACGAAAACCCACCACAAGCAGCTAATACTTGAAAAGAAGCTAAAGATTTCCCGGCAAGGAGATCACTCATGGTGACATCAACGGCTTCAAACCCCGCTAAAGTAAAAGCCGCTGCCATTTCCAACTGGCCATTAACACCTTGTTCGCGTAAAATCGCTACTTTAGGTTTGATCCCTTTTAAAATAGCAGGCGGTGTGGGCTCAACGAAATCACATTTTACCATTAAACCGGGATCAGTATTGTGTAAAATACGATGATAGGCTTGCTCAGCGAGCAACGGATTATCACGTAAACGCTGCAGCATAAAACTGGTTTTAGACCAACTGGCATGAAGCGTTTTTCGGGGGGCAGAAAAATGTTCAAGGTCTTGGCAAATTATTTTTATTTCTGGCTCAGAGCTAATCGTTGCAATATCATGCACTGCTATGTTGTTCTTTGATTGAAATAATGTTTTAACAGTGTCTTTTTTGTTTTTTGATACTTGGATCACGACTCCAGATTCTTCGTTAAATAACGCTGCCATGCCTTCTGTTGCAAAATCGTTAACATAACTTGAAAGATCTATTTTCAATCCACAGTGACTCGCAAAGGCCATTTCACAAAGTGTGGTAAACAATCCACCATCGCTGCGATCATGGTA
>JBIOEB010000105.1:0-6676 GCA_044445585.1 Candidatus Berkiellales bacterium | reverse complement strand
TTGTGATAGTTACCCTAGTACGAGGAGAAACCTAAATGACTATTCGTAAAAAATCTGCAACTAGAGGGCGCAAGCCAAAGGCGGCTGGTGCTAAAGTTGCAAAAAGAAAAACTGCTAAAAAGCGGAAAGTTGCTCCTGCAGCTGCCGCAAAAAAAGTAGTGAAAAAACCAGCTAAAAAGCGAAAAGTTGCTAAAAAAGCAACTGTAGCCAAAGCTGCTAAGAAACCAGCTGCGAGAAAAACTCGTAAGAAAAAAGTTGTTAAAAGAGCTGTAGGTGCTGGCCCTAAAAAGGCTGGTCCTAAAAAGAAAAGAGGAAGACCACGTAAGAAGAAGGCTCACGCTTAAGGTCCCTTAAATATACTCAAGCGTATGGAAATCTGCTATCAATCAACTCTAACTTATTGATTGTTAGTAGGTTTCCACTCTTCCCGCCCCTTAAATACCTCTAACTAACTACTGCTATTATCCTATTTATTTTGTGCTTTAAGGATCAAATTAAAGTCCACAGAGACAATATCTTTAACTTCTTCGGTACTGGACCATTCACCTTGCCCAACCCCAAATGAGTTTCGCTTTATGGTAGTTTTGCCTTTGACCTGACTTTTGTTTTGTGATGGATTATTAAGCTCAAAATTGATGGTCATCGGCAAGCTTATGTTTCGGATCGTGAGCGTACCATTGGCCTCGTATTGGTTGTTACCTTTCTGAGTAATATTATTGGATTTAAAAGTCGCTTCTGGAAAGATCTTTACATTTAACCAATCATCGGTTTTAAGGGTGTCGGCGACTTGCTTATAAGAAGTAGTCACGGAATTAGTATCGATGGAAACGAATACTTTACTGGTGGCAAGTTGCTTCGGATCGAAGTCGATATCTCCTTTAAAGCCAGTGAATTTTCCAGTGACGGGGGCATCGTTTTGGGTGGCAGTAAAGCTGATCTCGCTTTCGTTGGTATCAATTTGCCATTGTGAAGCATCACAGGCAAATGACATGGCCAATAGGGCTGTAAACAAAGCGCGTTTATGCATCGATGATCTCATCATAGTCCTCATTTTTTACCTTTAAAAGCTTCCACTTCAATATTGAGATCAACTTCATCGCTGATATCTGGGACCAGTGTAGTTATTCCAAAATCGGATCGTTTTAATTTCGTGGTGGCACTAAACCCAACGCTTTCTTTATTCGATATGGGATTTTTGCCAATTTTATTTAAGGTCACGGCCAGCGTAACAGGTTTTGATATACCCTTTACCGAAAGCGTTCCTTGCATCGTAAATGTGTTTTTACCCGTGGAGTCGATCTTATCGCTAACAAAAGTTGCGGTTGGAAATTTTGCAACTTCAAAAAAAAGTTTGCCCTTAAGATGCTTATCCAACTCATCAATGCCGGTGATGATGTTGGCAACGGGTATGGTGACGGTGACTTTACTGTTGGGTATATTATTTTGATCAAAATCTAATGTTCCTTCAGCCATCCATTTCCCCGAAGGATTAGAAAAACCTAGATGATTGATATGCCACTGCACATACGAATGATTTGGATCAAGTGTGTAATGTTCTGTTGCTAAGGCTGGGAAGGTAAAAGTAAAAAGTCCTGAAACCATCAGCAATTTTATGATTTTCATTTTTTATTCTCCGGGGTTTGATGGGGGTTTTTATTATTTGTTTTGGGTTCAAGACTGCCACCGACAATTTTTTCGCAGATCCCTTTGGGTAAAAGAATGAAGGCATCGGGTTGTTCATCTTTGGTGGCTGAGCCGGCGCAGCTTTGCTTTGAAGTTTGGCAATCATTCAGCCCAGCTTTAACAATGCCGAAGCATTTTTCGGTTTCTTCTGCTGCAGCAATCACAGAGGTGGGAATTAACGTGGCAGTTGTTAGGGTGAGTAAAGCAAATAAATTTTTGATGAGTAAATCCATTTTATTTGGCCCTTTCATTTTTTCCTCCATGAATGTACCGCATCTTGAAGATGCGATTTTTTCGAATATAGCATCCATGCCTCGAGGCAGGCTACTGTGTTATTATGCAGCTAGAAAGGAATTTTAACTTGCTAAAGAAGGTTGATTTGTTTCGAAAACTGCTAAAGCAGCTTGCTTTAATTTGTTCCGCCAAAAGAGATAAATTGGTAAACCGCTAATGACAAACAAACTGGCAATGAAAAGTATTTTAATGGGGGTGGCTGAAAGCACCCAACAACAAAAACCAAGAGAAAGCACACCACAACCCCAATGCCAAAACGGCGTTTTGGTTTTGCGTTGCCATAATAGTTTTAAGAAGCCACAGCAAGAAATGATATAAACAAAAAGAAAAGCAACCACCGAAAAGTCAATAATCGTGCTAATCTTTTCGGCTAAGGTGTCATGTTTCATGAGTATTAAAAGCGGAATGGTGCCGGCACAACTTAAAAACAAGGCAACGAAGGGGGCGCCATTTTGATTTTTTCGTCCAAAGAAGGCTGGCATAAGCCCATCTTGAGCGATACCTAAGGCAATTTGACCACTCGTTAATGTCCACACATTCACTGCGCGCTGATACAGACGATGGCAGCAATCATCGAAATCAATAAGTGCCAATGTCCTCCAAAGAGCAATTGCGCGGTGTCTGCATAAGGTGCTTTAGAAAGAATAAGATCCTTGCCGGGTACCATCCCCATAATGCCAAGGCAGCTTATAAAATAAACCAAAGCAACAAATAGGGTTCCTAAGATAAGGGCGATTGGAATATTTTTGGATGGATTATTCACTTCGCCGGCTGTTGTGGTTGCAGATTCAAACCCGATAAAGCCCCAAAGGGTGAGCAAAATAACATCATTAAAGGATACTAAGCTATCATCAGGGGTGGTTTTAATTGTAATAAAATTATCAATATCAAAATAAAAAAGAGCTGCCAAAGGAATTAACATCAATGGGAGCATTTTCAAGGCAATTATCAGAAAGCCTGTTTTGCCGGCAGTTGCCACGCCTTTAAAATTAAGAGCGGTAATTGTCAAAATAATGATAATTTCTAAGGCAAGATGAAAATTTGGGGAATCATTTCCCAAAAAAGGCGTTAAATATCCCACAGCCGAGGTAACGATGGCAATGGTGCTAATCCATGATATCACCCAGTAGGTCCATCCGGTGAAAAAGGCGGCGGTAGATCCAAAAGCCTCATGCACATAAGAATGTGGGCCGCCTGTTCGCGGAAAATGAATGTAAAGTAGCGCAAATACCAAAGCAAGGGCGATAGCGCCGGCACTGGAGATCCCCCATCCTAGTAAACTTAAGGTTCCATAAGCAGCCAAGTTCGCAGGAAGCATCAGCCCTGATCCAATTTGACTTACCGTAACCATTTGAAATACAGACCAAAAACCAATTTTCCTGGACATCTTCAGTTCCTCGTAAAGCAGCCAGCTTTTTTAACACAAATTGTTAGCTTCAGCAAACACAAAATGGTTAAAGAGTGATTTATTTCTGATAGGGGATCATATTAATGATTTAATAATAAGATAAAGTCATTACGGTGTACATGCAGAATATGATTTTTGCCTTGAATGACTTGCGCCTTGGCTGAATGCATAAGAACATTTTTGAGACAGTTTCTAGATTTTAATGGCCGGAATACATTGGGTTGGTTGGGGAAAGATAATTTGCGCCGCTGCTACCGCTACCACCGGTAATCTGAGAAGCTGAGGGGAAGGTTGGCGCACTCGTTGAAGGGTGGCTAGGAACTGCATTATTTGTAAAATAAGAAGTGGTTGGGCTTTCGGCACCGGCTCCTTCTTTAGGTCCACCAGCCGTAGGTCCACCAGCCGCAGAAGGCCCGCCAGCGGGTCCTTTTGAGTAAGTAGGGGAATTATTTTTAAAATAATTGGCAGCAAAGTCTTCTTTAGGTTTTCCTGGAGCAGCTTCAACGACTTCTTCAACTGGCGATGCGATAAATATCGCATCTTTTCTGAGCCTCCAAAAGTAGACTTCTTCGCTAGTAATATCATACATATAGCAATAAATCCTAAAACCACCTGGTTTGTAATATTTACTTTCGGTACCGCAAACACCACCAATACCATCGGGGCTGTATGGGCAAGCACAACGACCATTTAATTCATTACTTTCTTTGATCATGACTGATCTCATATCGTTGTTAGTCAATGGCTGAGTGAGCATGAGTGTTCTGATATCGAAGAGAGCGGTTCCTGGATCTTGAGCAATGCTAAAGGTAGGGAAAAAAACAAGCAGTGTCCCTAACAATGTGGCAGCAGTATTAGTTAATTTAGGGTGAACTTCGTATGTAAAAGAGGTGTTGTTTTTCATCGCTTCATTGCGCCATCAATGTCGTTAGAGGTTGTCTTTAATAATTATTACTTTAGCAGAAAACTTTAAAAAGTAGGGTGTGCCTACATGACTTAAAAATGCCGGGGTGAAAACATCCAGTTTAAAAACGCTTCCTCAAGTTACCTAAAATTCTCCCCTACTGCGAAACTTTAAAACTTAGAGAGTTTCATCGACGGAAAAATTGCATCCGAAAATACCTTGTGGTATCGTGCCAATCTAAAATTAAATGAGTTGGTTAATAAGTAGAGGTATGATCATGAAGGGGTTTATTCTAAAAGACGATCGTGATTTATTAATCAAAGAATCTGATTTATCGAATGCACAAATTGAAGGTAGAATTATTCAAATTAAATCTTCGGATAATTTTTATCAATTTTCCAATTGCAGGATCTGTTCCACAACAGGCATGATACAAATTGATGGCTTAAATGTTACTCATCAGCATATTAAACAATTTTTGACATTGATAGGCGTAACAGTACAACAAAACAAAGAATTAAATACGGTGACTTTGCAAGGTCAAAACAAATCAATCCAGATAACAGCTTCTGATATAGACGGATTAAAGACGCATATTGACGTCTCAAGGCCCAGAAAAAAAGTAACGCAACCGCTTGATGATTATGACGAAGCAACAACAAAGGAAGTATTGGCTCAATTCCTTGCTACGCAACCTAAGGAATATGATCCTGAAAAGGAATACGAGGAAGAGCCTTTATTTGCTGCGAATCCAATCGCAGTGATACTAAAATCAAGCCAAGAGATGAGTCTAATGCAACAGCAAATGGGTTTTTCGTCTGATGATGAAGATGGAGCGGATCCACGTACTTTCTGTACTACTATTGAATTGCATAAAAGAGAAAAAGCAAAGAAGTGATTAGAGAACGGGACGGCGCTGCAAAATCCCTCTGCGCTACGCGCGGTCTCCCTTTTTCAAAGGGAGACTAATGTCGCTTCGCGACAGATCCTTTTCCCCTACAAGCTTCTAAGCGTTGTTGCCGACACCAGTGCTCCTTGTTTTGTATGCTGCGCGCGGAGTGAATCCGCGCAAGCGATCCGGGACGGCACAGACCTGCAATAATTACTGAACAGGACGGCGATTTTGGGTTTTTTCGCCATCTTCCTTTTTATGCCAATGTCGTCCATGAATTTGTTGATGAGGATGTCCTTCTTTACGTTCTCCTTGTTTACGTTCTCCTTCTTTACGTTCTCCTTCTTTACGTTCTCGATACCATCTACGATCTTTTCTGTGTTGTTCTGGCATAGTTTCAACATGCTGTTGAAATGCCGGTTGAAATACCGGTTGATATGATTGTGCAGATGTTGTTTGCTCCTTTAAAGGTGCTGGTACCGCAGGGCTTGGTTTTGGTACGGAAGCTGCCACTGCCACTGGCGCTGCTACTGGCATATAAGCATGTTGTTGCACTTTTGGTGTTACTTGCACAAGTTCTGGTATCGATGCTGAAGCGTGCGCTGTGACTGGCATATAAGCATGTTGCTGCAGTTGTATCATTTGCCTATAAGTTCGCGGTACTTGGGTGGCTTCATCATTTGCTGCAACAAGAGTGGGTGCAGTCGCAGGTGCAGCCACTGGTACAGTAGCAACTTTTGGTGCCACTGGTGCTGAACCAGCAGTTGCTGTTTCAGCTTTACGTTGATCTCTTCCCCACCGCGTGACGGCAACCTCTGGTTGTTTTCTTTCACGTCGTTGCATGTTTCTATCATATTCTAATCGATAATTTTCAGCATGCGTTGTGGCTCTTCCAAATTTAAGGGTACTGACAGAATTCCAATATCCTTGAAAATCTTTGTGCTTTGCTCTTAAATACCTCGTCATTTCTTTTGTATCAAACACAATGCCTGCACTGTTTAAAACGCTTAACAAAGCTGAGTTGTTAATGAGCACTTCCATCATTTGATGGGTAGGAACATAAGTATGTAGATATTCACTGGTTTCAATTGCGATTGCGTAAAGATCCCGATTTGCATAATCCCTTGCTTGAATTGCATCACCATGAGCATTCGCTGCATTATGTATTTCCCAGATTAAGGTTTCTACCGTTTCAAAAACACTCATCCCTTTGAGGATAGAAATGACTCTTGGGCCCGAGCTCCAACGTCCTTCGGTTGGAATTTCACCTTTATTGACGAATTTAACGGTGATTTCTCCTTTAAGAGTTGCGCGATCAATTAAATCGTCAAGGCCTGGAATTTGTGGAATGACTTTAAGTAAATTTTGAAAAAGTGGAAAATGGGTTGATGTTGGATCGACAGAAAAATTTAACTTTTTGTACTTCATATGGATGCTCCCCAGCGTAATTAAATAATTATTTATATATTTATTTATTATTTTCACCATTATATTC
>JBIOEB010000104.1:0-6703 GCA_044445585.1 Candidatus Berkiellales bacterium | reverse complement strand
TACTTTTATGCTTTGTTGCCTGCGCTCTCTCACCCCAGTCGTGTACCAAAGCGTACACTCCTGGGGCTTCGTTCGCTTGGCGCCTCGCCTAAAAGCAAAGTGGTTTGAGTATACTCTTCCCACTTTACCTTTATGCTTTGTTGCCGACGCCCTGCCTTCTGCAGAAAAGATCTGTCTTCCCGGAATTTTGCGCAGCAAAATATCCGGGATCCAGGGGTTTTACGCCAAGGCCTAGTCTAAAAGTTAAGCTGGTTTGAGTATATTCTTAACTGTTTCAACAATGGCTTGAGTTTGGCTGTCGATTTCGATGTTAACTTTATCATCGATCTTTGAGCGGCCAAAAGTGGTTAGTCTCAGTGTTTCGGGAATTAAATGTACTGTGAAATATCCGGCCACATCCGTTTCCACGATCGTCAGGCTTGCGCCATTTAAAGCAATATAACCTTTAGGAAAAATATATTTCATGTACGTGGGATCGCAATGTATGGTAACAATGCGTTGATGATTTAGATCTACGAGCTTATCGATGGTGCCTGTGCCCATAATATGTCCTGAAAGAAGATGCCCACCAATTTCATCGCCGATTTTTGCACTGCGCTCAAGGTTTACGTGATCCCCTTCGTTTAAGCTCCCTAAGGTAGTGCGTTTTAAGGTTTCTTCGATGATGTCAAATCTGATGTCATCGCCGTTGATCGCGACTATGGTGAGGCAAACGCCATGAATGGACACGCTGGCACCCGTTTTTAAACCGGGTAACAGTGATGCAGGGAAAGTGATCCCAAAGTGTGTGAGTTGTGGCTCACGCTGGATCCAAGAGACTTTTCCCATCGCTTGTACAATACCGGTAAACATATTTCCCCCTAGCCATCGTCAGCTTTTTTTTACATTAGATTAACGATTATAAAATAATATCGAAGACTTTCACTTGATGCAAATTTGTTATGCAAAATATATGTTATGCAAACAATCGTTAGGCGAATAATAGCATTTTCACAGCAAAAATAGAGGCGATCACTCCTGCCAGATCGGCTATCAAACCGGCAGCCAGTGCGTGGCGAATGCGACGAATTTGCACGGCACCAAAATAGACGGCAATCACATAAAAGGTCGTTTCGGTGGATCCCATCATCGTGCTCACCAAATAGCCGGTATAACTATCTGGGCCAATCGTGGGATTATTTAAAATATCCGACAAAATCCCTAAACTTCCTGAGCCTGACAGGGGACGCATGAGTACCATGGGGATGGCTTCAGGTGGTAACCCCCAGTGCGTGGTTAATTTCCCAAGCGTGTGGGTTAAAGCATCTAACATGCCACTGGCACGAAACATGGCGATCGCAAATAAAATAGCCACTAAAAAAGGCAAAATTTTAACGGCAATATCAAAGCCACCTTTTGCGCCTTCGGTAAAGCTGCTATAAATGTCGACTTTTTTACACAGGCCAAAAATTAAAATTGCAACAATCAGAGTTGGGATCACCCACGCCGAAATTATTTTCCCCCACAGCAACATAATCGGGACCAATGAAATTAATGCAAGCATAAATAACGCGCACATCCATGTCGGGTAATGTGTAAACTCTTCCGATGCAAATTCCTGTGGCGCCAGTGAAAGTGTGTGTTGTGGCGTGGTGAATATTTTCTGCAAACACTTTGCTGCCAGAATGGCAATAATCGTTGCACACAGAGAAGCAACTAATATGGTGACGATAATTCCCGCGGGATCTTGCGAACCTGCGCTGGCGCGTAGAGCGATAATTTTGGTTGGCAAAAGCGTTAAACCAGAAGTGTTAATCGCCAAAAAAAGCACCATCGCGTTGGTGGCCACCCCTGGGTGAGGGTTAAGCTTTTCTAATTCTTGCATGGCTTTCAGGCCAAACGGTGTTGCGGCATTGCCAATACCAATCATATTTGCTGAAATATTCAAGACCATCGCACCAAAGGCAGGGTGGTTGGCAGGAATTTCTGGAAAAAGCCGCTTCAGTAAAGGATAAATTAATTTCGCCAAGATCTGTAACAAGCCACCTTGCTCGGCGATCCGCATTAATCCTAAAAACAAAGCAAGCGTTCCGATCAATCCAATGGCCAACGTCACTGCATCGTTAGTGGCGCTGAGGCACTGTTGCGTTAAAGCATGGAATGGTGAAGGATCGATGGCTTGGGTTGTTGACCAACGCCATTGTTGCCACACGGTTGCCCCATAGGCCGTGACAATCAGCAGAAAAAATATCCAATTCATGTTTGTTTTCTAGTTCACCCTTTTCAGAATGGCGTTATTGTAGCATGTAAAATTGTGATATGATTTCGCGCCAAGCGTTTTAAATGTTGTGTTTGATGACTTTTTAATTGGCAACGGAATTTTGGTAGCTTAACTAAAACACACTCAAGTTTTATCCGTCCGGGAGGCGCAAGGATGAGTGATGACAAGGTAGATACTGGTCGGCGGCGGTTTTTAAGATCTGCAACTTCGATAATTGGCGGGGTTGGCGTCGCTTATGCAGCAGCACCATTTATTTACTCTTGGATGCCCAGTGAAAAGGCTAAGGCACTTGGCGCGCCCGTTAAAATTGATATCAGTAAGCTTGATCCTGGCGCTCAAATGACTGTCGAATGGCGCGGCCAACCTATTTGGGTAATCAATAGAACCAAAGCCATGCTTGATAAGCTTCCGCAATTGGATAAATTATTACGCGATCCCCATTCTGAACAAGATCAGCAACCTGCTTTTGCGAAAAATGAATATCGATCGATTAAACCAGAATATTTAGTGCTAGTTGGTTTATGCACTCATTTGGGTTGCGTACCGATGTATCGCCCAGACGTCGGTAGTGTCGAGCCCAGCTGGCCAGGGGGATTTTTCTGCCCGTGCCATGGATCAAAATTTGATTTAGCGGGAAGGGTTTTTAAAGGTGTGCCCGCGCCGCTCAATTTAGTCGTTCCCCCTTATCAATATGAAAGTCAAACTATCATCGTTGTTGGAGTGGAGAAAGCCGCATCATGAAAAAGTCATCAGGTTTCATGGATTGGATTGATGCAAGGTTCCCAGCAACAAAAATGTGGAATGAGCACCTTGCCCATTACTATGCACCCAAAAATTTTAACTTTTGGTATTTCTTTGGATCGCTGGCGTTATTAGTACTTGTCAATCAATTATTGACGGGCATTTGGCTAGCCATGTTTTATAAACCTGCAGCGGCAGAGGCATTTGGTTCGGTCGAGTATATTATGCGCGATGTTTCCCAAGGGTGGATATTGCGTTATTTGCATTCTACTGGCGCTTCCTTCTTTTTTATTGTGGTTTATTTACATATGTTTCGTGGGTTGCTTTATGGATCGTATCGAAAACCACGAGAATTAGTTTGGTTAATTGGTTGCGCAATTTATGTTTGTTTATTAGCAGAAGCCTTTATGGGATATCTCTTACCCTGGGGGCAAATGTCTTTTTGGGGGGCCAAAGTCATCACCTCTTTGTTTGAAGCGATCCCGTTCGTGGGCTCGATAGTGGTTGAATGGCTTCGTGGGGATTTTACCGTGTCCGATGCCACCTTAAATCGCTTTTATGCTTTACACATTGTTGGGATCCCATTGCTTTTTCTCTTATTAATTTGGATGCATATCATTGCACTTCATGAGGTAGGCTCAAATAATCCTGATGGAATTGAAATTAAAACCAAAAAAGATCAACAGGGTAAACCGTTAGATGGCATCCCTTTTCACCCTTATTACACCGTGAAAGATATTTTTGGTGCAGGTGTGTTTTTGGTTATTTTTGCGGCCGTTGTCTTTTTTGCGCCAGATTTGGGTGGCTTTTTTCTGGAAGGGCCTAATTTTGAACCTGCCAATCCCTTAAAAACACCAGAACATATTGCGCCGGTGTGGTACATGACACCTTTTTATGCCATTTTGCGGGCGATCCCTCATAAATTAAGCGGGGTCATTGCGATGTTTTCGGCCGTTTTAATCATATTCTTTTTACCCTGGCTTGATCGTAGCCCGGTAAAATCGATACGTTATCGTAGCCCCATTTATAAACTGATCCTCACCATTTTTGTGATTAGTTTCATTTCGTTAGGCTATTTAGGGCTAAAACCCCCGAGCCCGGAAAGAATGCTTGCAGCACAAATTTTTTCAACGCTTTATTTTGCCTTTTTCATCACGATGCCAATTTATAGTAAATGGGGAAAAACAAAACCCGTTCCCGAGAGGGTCACCTGATCATGAAAGCAAACAAAGCTTATTTTATTATCGTTTTAGGGATCTTCTTTGCTATTTTTTTTACAGCGCAAACTTATGCGGAAGATCATCTCATCCTTGACCCATCACCGAACAATTTATGTGACCAAGCGTCGTTGCAACGGGGCGCAAAGTTATATATGAACTATTGCTCGGGATGTCATTCCTTGCAATATATGCGTTTCGATGGCATGGCAAATGATATAGGCATTGTCGATAAAGATGGCAAGGTTTTAGATAAATTAGTCGAGCGAAATCTAAACTTTGTGAGTGATAAAGTCACCGATCCGCTCGATGTGGCGTTACCTAAAAAAGAGGCAATTGCTTGGTTTGGGGTGCCTCCGCCCGATTTGAGCTTAGTGGCACGTTCGCGTGGCCCGAATTGGCTCTATACCTATTTGCGTTCATTTTACGAAGATCCGTCACGGCCTTGGGGTGTGAATAACGTTGTTTTCCCGGAAGTAAGCATGCCCAATGTGTTGCAGGCCTTGCAAGGTACGCAAATTGCCACTAAAAAGGCAATAACGGTATTGGATGATAAAGGGCATCCTTACGATAAAGAAGTAATCGATCATTTGGTTTTAAAAACGCCAGGTAAATTGAAAAAACAAGAATTCGATCAAGCTGTAACAGATATTGTTAACTTTTTAGAATATGTTGGGGAACCCCATAAGTTAGAACGGCAAAAATTAGGGGTTTGGGTGGTATTATTTTTAATTTTGTTCACCGTGTTTGCATATTTACTTAAACGAGAATATTGGAAAGACGTTGATTAAAAAATTTAATTTGGGGGCAAACTCATGGCAGTGGTAGCCAATAAACGCTCGGTCATGACATTATTTTCTGGATCGCTTGATCCGTATAGCCATCGTGCTCGTATCGTGTTGGCAGAAAAAGGCGTCACTTATGATCTTCATGAGGTTGATGTCGAAAATCAAATCTCAGAATTGCTTGAAATTAATCCATACAACACGGTTCCGACCTTAGTTGATCGCGATTTAGTACTTTTTGAGTCTGAGATCATCATGGAATATTTAGATGAGCGCTTTCCACACCCGCCTTTAATGCCGGTGTATCCGGTGGCAAGAGCACGAAGTCGATTGATGATGTATCGAGTCAACCGCGATTGGTATTTTTTAATGAATAAAATATTAACAAAAAATGCTGATCCTGCTGTACAACAAGAAAATAGAAAAGCGTTAACCGAAAGCTTAGTTTCTATTTCGCCAGTCTTTAAAGAAATGCCTTACTTTTTAAGCGAAGAATTTTCATTAGTCGATTGCGCCATTGCCCCGATGTTGTGGCGCTTAAAATCAATGGGAATTATATTGCCGCCAGAAGCGAAATTACTTCAAGATTACGCCAAACGATTATTTTCTCGAGAAGCTTTTCAAGTGAGTATGACTGACGCCGAGCGAGCAATAGGTGAGTAACACGCAATGACATCCAGCCGACCCTATTTAATACGAGCATTTTATGAGTGGATTGTTGATAATCAGGCGACACCTTACATTGTAGTCAATGCCGAGCTCCCAGGAGTGCACGTGCCACAAGATTATGTCGAAAATGGTCGAATTGTGTTAAATGTTTCGCCAGGCGCTGTGCGCGATCTGATGTTAGCAAATGATCATGTGAGTTTTAACGCGCGTTTTGCTGGAATTGCACATGATATTTACATTCCTATTCGAGCAGTTTCTGCTATTTATGCCAAGGAAAATGGCCGCGGCATGGTGTTTAAAGAAGAAGACGAAGATGATTTTCCGGGCGGTGGTGGTAGCGCTAAAGGGGAACAATCCGGGCCGAAGAAGGGGAATGGGGGTAGGCCGAAATTGACGGTGGTAAAATAATTCCCACGCTTCGGCATTCGCCTGCGGCTCATGCCTCACACCGGGCTAATCCCATTCCCCACGTTTCATCATGCTCGCTAAAGGCTCGCATGATTTCACGCGGGGCTAAATCCCTACGCAGCTGCCGCTGCTAGAAAAATGAGATTGTTTTCTTTCCCCACGCTTCGTCATTCGCCTGCGGCTCATGCCTCACGCGGGGCTAAATCCGGTACAAACCGGGATCATAGGACTTTGCCTTCCCTTTCATCCAATCGCCCTCCTCGATGAGTTTAACTACTCTAAATATGGATAACTGATTGATCTTTCAAGGGACATTTTTACTCGGCTGAAAGCGGACATTTTAACTTTGCCTCTACATTAGGCCGACTTAATATGAACTTTTTATACAATGGCTTTGTCTATTTATCAAAACATTCAAAATGAGGTCATATATGAAAATCAACCAAAAACAAGTCAAAATGTTTAAAGACTTTATTCAAATCGCTGGAGAAGTTTTTAAGAGGGCCTATGGACGTAATATGCAATTAATATTAACGGGATTATCTCAAAATTTAAAAATTATTGAAACTGCTATTGATCGTAATCAAGAATTTAACGATGATACATTTAATTATGTATTATCT
>JBIOEB010000103.1:0-6954 GCA_044445585.1 Candidatus Berkiellales bacterium | reverse complement strand
TTACAAGATATTGCGATTGTTCGCACCGCTTATGAACAACGCAAGCGTCTTGCAGCAGATCATTCGACAAACTGATGAAACAGACTTCTATGGTTGATCCCTTTTCGCCTCCCTTACCGAAAAAACAAAAAGACAAGTTTAATTACGGAAATTTGCCTGATTGCGCCAATTCATTTGTCATTGCTCAGGCCATTACTAAAGCCGAGTCTATGGTGGTGGTGATCGCCAACGACACCCAAAATGCCAATCGACTCGAACGTGAGCTAAAGCTCTTTTTACAACCTCATCAAATTGAAGTATTTCATTTCCCGGACTGGGAAACCTTGGCTTATGATCGCTTTTCACCCCATCAAGATATTATTTCGGATCGTTTATTCATTTTAAGTAAAATCACCCATTTAAATAAAGGTGTGTTAGTGGTTCCCCTAACGACCTTGCTCCAACGCATTGCGCCTAAAGCTTACGTTGGCACGCATAGTTTGGCGCTTGAGGTTGGCGCCACATTTGATTGGGAAAAATTGCGAATACAATTTATCGAAAGTGGGTATCATAGTGTGTCGCAAGTGATCGCCCATGGTGAATTTGCCAGTCGCGGCAGTATTGTTGATATTTTCCCAATGGGATCAACGCAACCGATCCGAATTGATGTCGACGATAATCAAATTGATTCTTTAAGATTGTTTGATCCTGAAACGCAGCGATCGGATCAAAAAGTGAACTCGATCACTTGTTTACCCGCGCGAGAATTTCCATTGACCACAGACGCCATCGCTTTATTTCGTCATCAATGGCGTGTGGCCTTTGCGGGTGATCCTTCGCAATGTTTAATTTATCAAGATATTAGTGAAGGGATCTTTCCAGCGGGGATCGAATATTATCTCCCACTCTTTTTTGAACACACGAATATTTTACTGGATTATATCCCCGAGGATTCGCTCATCATTCGTTTTAATGACATGGAAGCCTCCTACAAACGTTTTTGGAACGATGTGCAAACTCGTTACGAGCAATATCGTCATGATATTACTCGCCCTATTTTACCTCCGGAAGATCTTTTTGTCCGTGAAAACGAACTTTTTGAAAAAATTAATCAATTTCGACAGATTAGTGTACAAAGTGAACCTTTAGCCAAAGAAAATATTGGCAATATTAATTTTAAATCACAACCTTTTCCAGATCTCAGCATTGACTCGCGCACTGAAGATCCCCTCCATAAATTACGCGCTTTTATTTCAGCCCGATCTGGCAAAATTCTTTTTTGCGCCGAATCTAAAGGCCGCCGTGAAATGATGTTAGAATTGCTCAAGCGCGGCGAGATTTATCCCAAACTTTACTCCCATTGGGGTGATTTTTTTGCAGATGACACTCCAGTGGGGATCACTATCGCACAACTCGATATGGGGATTTACTTAGCCGACAAATCATTTATTTGCATTGCCGAAAGCCAACTTTATGGCCAGCAAGTGATGCAAAGCCGAATTTCTCGCAAACCGACGCAAGATATTGACATGCAGATCCGAGATCTCACCGAGCTGAGTTTGAATGATCCGGTAGTGCATATCAATCATGGTGTGGGCAGATATCGGGGTTTAATACATCTTACCATTAATGATACGCCAGCAGAATATTTGATTTTAGAATATGCGGGCGGCGACAAACTCTATGTGCCTGTGTCTTCGCTACAGTTAATTAGTCAATACAGTGGCGCACAAGTCACTCAAGCACCGCTGAACAAATTAGGCACCGATCAATGGGAAAAAGCCAAAAAGAAAGCCGCTGAAAAAGCCTTGGATGTCGCAGCAGAATTGCTCGACATTTACGCTCATCGTGCTGCCAAAAAGGGCTTTCGATTTGCCACCGATGATCAATATGCTCAATTTTCGAGCAGTTTCCCCTTTGAAGAGACGCCTGATCAAGCCAAAGCCATTGAACAAGTACTCCGTGATATGCACAGCGATAAAACCATGGATAGGCTCGTGTGTGGCGATGTCGGCTTTGGCAAAACCGAAGTCGCCTTGCGAGCAACTTTTGTGGCAGTTCAAAATGATAAACAAGTGATCATACTCGTGCCAACGACATTATTAGCTCAACAGCATTTCGAAACCTTTAGCGATCGTTTTGCCGATTGGCCCGTTCGCATCGAAGTATTATCGCGTTTTCGATCGAAAAAAGAGCAAGAACAAGTTCTGGTTAATTTAGCCAGCGGCAAAGTGGATATTGTGATCGGCACCCATAAGCTGCTACAAGAAGATATCAAATTAAATAATTTAGGATTAGTCATTATTGACGAAGAGCATCGTTTTGGCGTGCGACAAAAAGAACGTTTAAAAGCGCTACGCACCGAAGTCGATATTTTAACGTTAACGGCAACCCCTATTCCGCGAACATTAAATATGGCGATGTCTTCACTAAGAGATCTCTCGATTATTGCCACCCCACCCGCAAAACGATTAAGCATCAAAACCTTTGTGCGCGAATATAATGTGCCGCAAATTCAAGAAGCGATTATGCGAGAATTAATGCGTGGTGGACAAGTATATTATTTACATAATGATGTCGACACCATTGATATGGTCGCAAGAGATCTGAGCGAATATGTTCCCCAAGCGCGCATTGGCGTCGCCCATGGGCAAATGCGTGAACGGCAATTAGAGCATGTGATGTCGGATTTTTACCATCAACGATTTAATGTTTTAGTCTGTACCACTATTATTGAAACAGGGATCGACATTCCCACCGCTAACACGATTATTATCAATCGGGCTGATAAATTTGGCTTAGCTCAATTGCACCAATTACGCGGCCGTGTGGGGCGATCTCACCACCAAGCCTATGCCTATTGTTTCACGCCTCCTCAAAGCCGTTTAACGGCTGAGGCCAGCAAACGCCTTGAAGCATTAGAATCGTTAGAAGAATTAGGATCGGGATTTACCTTAGCCACACACGATTTAGAGATCAGAGGCGCCGGAGAGCTTTTAGGCGAAGAGCAAAGTGGCAATATTCAAGCGGTGGGTTTTACGTTATATATGGAACTTTTAGAGCGCGCGGTACAATCGCTTAAATCCGGTAAAAAGGTTTCACTCACCACCCCATTACGACAAGGCGCTGAAATTAATTTACAAATACCGTCCTTAATTCCAGAAGATTATTTACCCGATGTCCATTCACGTTTGATTTTGTACAAACGCATCGCCAGCGCAAAGGATTCTTCTGCACTGCAAGAGCTGCAAGTGGAAATGATTGATCGTTTTGGGCTGCTACCTCACCCCACCAAAAACCTTTTTAAAATAACTGAGCTAAAATTAAAAGCAAAGCCGATTGGGATCCGTAAAATCGAGGCTTCCTTGATGAGTGGTAAAATTGAGTTTGAAGAAAAACCAAATATAAATCCAGATCAGGTGATCGCGATGATCCGAGCCCAACCGAAACATTTTAAGCTAATTGGCTCTGAGCAAATTAAATTTATGTTCGATATGCAATCGCCGGAGCAACGTTTTCAAGTCGTAGAACATTTATTAACACAATTAAAGGGATCGTCGTCTTAATACGATTTGTTTAAGGATAGTGATATGTCAAAAAAACCTTATTATTTATTCGCGCCATTATTCACGTCATTTTCATTATTCACGTCATTATTCACGTTATTGATGTTATTGCTGTATAGCATCCCAAGTTATGCTAAAGAGCCAAAATGGGTACATGTTGAATTGCTGATTTTTGAAAATAAAGATAAAGCCGCTTTTCAAAATTATTCTTCCATCGCAGGCGTGCCTGTGCTCACTGGCGCAATTAACTTAAACCCCGATCCTCAAGAAAATTACGGCCAATTACCACCGCATAAATTAACTTTAAATAAAGTTAAGCAAACCATGGAAAAAGAAAAATATCCCTTGCTGCTTCATACCGGCTGGCGTCAAATGCTTACCGATAAAAATAATGCCGATAGAGTTCATTTAGTCGGTGAGCGCATAGCTCAAAATAATCATCAAGTCGATGGGATCATTAAATTGGCCTTAGGGAAACATTTGCTGATGGATGCCGATTTGCTTTTCCATAAAATGAATGAAAACGGGGAATTGTCGGTTAATACTTATCGTTTAAAAGAATCGAGCCGGTTAAAGTATAATGAAATTAATTATATTGATCACCCTCTGTTTGGGGTGATAATGATGATCACGGCAGAAAAGTAAGCAATTTAATGTGGACCCTTTTCTGGTATGGTCTTTTTAGGGCTCTCATCAAGATTATCACCCTTAATAGATTTAGGATGAGCCCCTGACGACTTAGACAGTGAGTCCTTTGACGAGGAACCAAATTCTACAAGTATTGCTGGTTGACGATTTTCTTTTTGCTCTTTTACTTTTGTCTGTTCTTTAGCTTGTTCTCCTGCTTTCTCTTCTTTTGCAATTTGTGCATCCCAATCTTCAAAATCCTCATCTTTCTCTTGATTTGCTCCTGTCGTGTCGAGCTGTTCACTTTCTTGTTTAGTACTTGCTTCTTCCATTTCCTCTTCATTCAGTTCTGCATCCCAATCCTCTACTTCGTCGTCAGATTCTAAAGACGTTTGTTCAGTCTTTGTGCTTTTGGTGACAAATTTTTCTTTATACATTTTTTGTATTCTTTCTAAAGAAATTTCTTCTTCCTCTGCAAACCCTTCATCCGCTGTTTCAACATCTTTAGCCTTTAATAACTTTTCATATAGCTCTGGATTTTCTATTTTCATCTCTTCGTCACCAAGCTCTTCATCCGCTTTTTCTTCAGCTTCTTCTTCACCTTCTTCTATCTCAATTTCACTTTCTATACCTTGAGGTAAATCATTAAGTTTTAAAAAGCATGCTTCATAAGGTTTCATTACTTCAGCGAGTAAGGGAATCGTAGTGGATTGCTCAATATAAAGCGCAACTTGCTGTGCAGTTTGGCCTAAACGCTCAACTTCAACAAATAAGATGTCTCTTTCTGCCTCAATTTGTTTTAGTTTTGAATCCAATTCCTTCATTTCAGAATCAATATCTTTAACTTTTGTAGATTGCTTGAGAGATTTATATATTATTTTTTCCTCTAAAAGTGATGCCCTTTGTCTGCTGTATTCATCGTGTTGTTTTTGTAGTTCTACTCTCTTTAACGAACTTTCCTTTACTTTATTATAAGCCTCAGTGTTTTGTAGAAATGCAGTAATTTCCTCTTTATTTTTTTCAAATATCCTTAGCGCTTCCTTTACTCCCCCCTCATACCCCAAGGTAGCGTATAGAGTAAAACGTTCAAAATTCATCGCTTTTAAAACTTGTTCTTTGTTTATAGGAATATTAATGTTTTGGCGTAATATTTTCTTTAAATCGACATCTCCTCCAACACTTTCTCGATAAGCTTCATATATGCTTAAACATCTTGCTTTTTCTTTAGCAATTTGTTCTTGCATTTTTCTAATATCATCTACCATCTCAGGGTATGTATTGGCTATCTTTGGCGTTTGAAGGGACATAATTTTACCTCTTCACATATCAATGATGAAACACGTGATGAACTTGATGTTCAAGATGATGCCTTAAGTGTTCGTCTTCATTGAAAGAGTGATGACACGATGCAACATGTTGAGCATTCTCATGCCATCCAGTGGGGTTGACTGGAACATGACTGCCCCCCTCCTTATTTTCATGCTTATCGTGATGATGCGGCAAGTTTGAAAAATCTAGATGATTACGCTCTGGGAACACATCTGAAATGTTTAATTTCGTTCCCTTTCCTGCTGCGCCAACTTGGAAATTCACATCCGCAACAGTATGAGTGTGTCCATCTGATGTTTGAAAAGTGCTTAGACCATTAATCACATTCCCATTCATGGTGGATAATTGATGGTTTGACGTTAAGGAAATAGAGGTAATGCCAAGTTGTGTAAGTGTTTCAAATTGACCATTGGCAAGTATTACGCCAAACTTGCTGTAGTCAATATCACCGAGATCTAACATGCCATTATGGTTGGTATCAAAAGCGATTAAACCTTGTAGATCCGTTTTAGCACCTGGAACATACGATGCAAAGTCAATTTGATTGAGATTGGTGATTTTTCCGTGACCGCTCGGATCAAAAGCTAAAACACCATCGCCATTGGCAATCCAACCTATTAAATGACCATTGACGCTAACTTGTGAGTTTTGCGCAGAAGTTAAATGAATACCAGAGCCATTTAAATCTAACACGACAGGCCCCAATCCATTATTAATGTTGAGCGTCAAGGTGGATTGTGCCATATGGCCATCCGTTGTAGTAATGGTGTATTGGAAAGTTTCAGCATTAATGCTGCCAGCAAATTGAGCGTTAAGCATATAAACATATTTTCCAGTGACTTCATCAACAACTAATTCATTACCAAATGAATCCATCACCATAATGGCTTTATCTCCTAAATTAGCAGCAGTAAATCCATTGTTGCCGGCAGCAATGCTACTATCAATATCGGCTTGAGTAATAGTTCGAACCATTGTGCTTGGTGTGTCAGGCCCTATGATCGGATTTAATACACTTCCCATTCCACCTACTAAGGATAAGACGGCAACATTGGTGATCAAACCACCATCGGTGCCAAAACTGGTGTCTCCTGAAGTTGCACCAATTTGCAACGCGGATCCAATAATATCTCCTGCAACGGTATTGCCTGAAACATTCATGATATTATTCATTTCAGGGACTGCACTGGGCAATACTTCTGGTGCGATGCTGATCATCACCGTTGCAGAATTACTTAATATTCCTAAAGTACTATCTAGTGCTTGATAAGTAAAACTATCTACACCACCATTTTCAAAATGGCCATTGGCGTTATAAACATAGCTACCATCGGCATTTACGGTTAATAGTGCACCTGAGGGTAATGTAATAATATTTCCAACATTTGCTGCGCTACCATTTACAGCAGCGATGGTTAAGGCATCAGTTCCGTTATATGAAGTATCGATACTC
>JBIOEB010000102.1:0-6995 GCA_044445585.1 Candidatus Berkiellales bacterium | reverse complement strand
ACCCAGAGCGAAGCGAAGGGGAAGCAATCCAGTCTTTTCAAGATATATTCTGGATTGCTTCCCCTTCGCTTCGCTCTGGGTCGCAATGACAAAATAATACACACCTACTTTTCAAGTGGAACGAGCATATACTCAAACCACTTTGCTTGTAGGGGACGACCTCTGTGTCGTCCCGTCTGGGCTCTGTAGGGGACGGCCTCTGTGCCGTCCCGGGAAGAGTATAAATTTAACAAAAATAAACTAGGGTCTGTTGACATTCTATCACTCTACTTGCCGCGCTTTATGCGCGGCATCCATCTCTTAGGAGCAGATTTCTTCGTATAAATCGCACTTCGTGAAACTGGATGCCGCGCATAAAGCGCGGCAAGTAGGCGGTGAGTCAACAAGATTTAAGGCTGAACAGCCTTACCCAACTTTTCTTGATGCTCAGGAATATCTATCGACAAAATCTTCTTGCCTTTTGGATCGGTGTTATAAGCTAAATAAGCCGCCGGCGTCCACGCAGCTGGTCGAAACATCGCAAATAAAGAAGTTTTACAATCTCTGCCCACTTTGGCGTTATATTGCTCTTCTTCAGTCCATGCACTTGGCTTTTTCAATTCATTCATTTTTTTCGCAAAAGAGTAACTTGTTGGTTTGAAAGACATACGGAATACCATCCATAAGGTAAGAATCAATATGGTTAAATGTAGTCCTAATGCCGTTACGGCAATAAATCCGATCAACCCCCCCCTGATAACATGCCAAAACGCTTTTTCACTATCCTTGATGCTCGCAATGAGCCTATTAAATTTGGGAAGTCTTTTTATCTCGGGAAAAGCATCTTCATTATAAATATGTCTCATCGCTTTAACATGCATACTGTCTAGTAATGCCTTTTCTAATTGAACACCTAGACCTTGTGGTAAAAGAGGATTAGGTAAATCTACTTTATCAATGCGCATCGTTCGGATCATTTTACAAAGCAAAGGCACCCGACGAATTTTTTCTTCATCAGTAATAATATTCACAAAACTTAGATCTAATTTAATGATTCCCTTTTCATTCTTTTTAATGCACTTTCTTAGCTCAGCAATTTCTTGATTATCTTGAAGATGTTGTTGAATTTTAGTTAATAATCTAGGACTAATCTTATTGCCTGTAAGATCAAGCTGCGTTAAATAAACATCATTTTCAAGTATTTCAATAAGTTTTTTCGCACCCTCATCGGTTAACTGATTATGTGCTAAATTTAACTTGGATAAACGAAAAGCTTTTTCTCCTGCAGGAGCGACAGGATCAAGCAGGAATTTTAAGTGATCGATTGCTTTATCATCAATCTTGTTATGACTTAAATCTATTTTTTCAAATGAAGGGAAGCTTGAATAGGCTTCGAATCGAGGAGGGGAAAATATTATTTTAAATTGTGTTTCACCCATTTCACAATTGCTTAAATTAATACTGGTAGGCACAAGTCTGTCATGAGCTTCATCCAGTGCAGCGGACAATTCACCCGCAATGGCATCATCCACTTTATTCCCACTGACATCCAGCGTTGTAATCAACTGGTGAGGATCTGCTTTGGTAAATCTTTTTCTTTTCCCAAGAAATAAAAGTTTTAATGAATAAGACCATAATCCTAGGATGGGACCCCGATCCAATTTATTTTCTCGCTCACCGAGTTCTCTTTGGATCTGTCTGGAAATCCCATTATTTATTCTCAATAATCTGGTTAACCGCCCTGCAGTATTGCGAGTCAGAGTCCCAGGCTCCATTTTCACTGCTACGAAACGAGTGTCACCAAGGTAGCGATCAAGTTGTATAGCTATATCATCTTCGGTGTTGGTTTTACCCCCTTTGCCTACTTTTTTTATTGTTAGCTTGAGTCGGGAGTCTTTGACACTGGATTGCGATTGCATACTGAAGTTTCCTCTGCCGGAGTTAAGATTCAGAAGACTATACAAAAAGAGGCGAATAATCAAGTCGTATTGAATGCCTGGTATTTTCGTTTCTTTTGAGGCAACGGGTTAGTATTCTCTTTTTTGTCATTATATACCTCTTAAAAAAGATAGCGATAAAGGTTCGCAAATTGATTTATTATTCGATCGAGATGATGATACAGTCACAATATGTGAAATCAAATACACAGCTCACTCATTTACTATCGATAAACAATATGCGGAAAATTTATTAAATAAAGTTAAAACATATGAACAACAAACACGCACACGAAAAAATATCTTTATTGCCATGATCGCAACAAATGGTCTCAAAGTTACAAATTATTCAAAAGAGCTTATCAGTTCTGAAGTTACACTAGATGATTTGTTTCGTTGCTGAACAGTACCTAACCCCCGTTCAATTTTATCGATCAAAATGCCCTTGCTCTAAAAATGCCACCACTTGATGAATGACTTTTGGGTTGTACATCATAAAACTATGAGTAGCAGACAAAACGATATGATCGGTCATTCCTGCTAATTTGGTGCTTTCGACAGTCACTTTGCCATCATGACTGCTGGGCAAAATAGAATGGGAGAGTGGATCCCACCATTTATTACCGGCGATAATACCGAGGGGATAAGATGAAGAAGATGTTTGAGGATAATTTTTTGCGGCAGTGGTCGTTAATTGTTGCCCCGCCGGGCCAAAAACAACCTGATAAAACCAATTATTTTGTAAAAAATCTGCCACTTCCGATCCTTGATTAGGTGGTGATAACATCACCACCTTACCAAGATGATTCATTGGATATTTAAATAATAAATAACGAACAATAATTCCACCCATCGAATGCGTGACAAAATGGAGTGTTGTAACATTGATATCACAACCTGTTTTTATTTTTTCAAAGATTTCATCCGCTAAAGTAGGAATATCTTTTTTTCGTGAAGGATAATCAATATTTAAGACTTGATAGCCATGCTTTTTTAAAGCACGTTCGATTAAAATCATTGACCATTTAGTGCGGATAATACCGTGTAATAAGACGACGACTTCATTATTTTTCATGAGTGGTTTGGCCTCTGGCCGCTACCGAATAGCGGGGCAGTGCTCCGCTGCAACCGCTTGTGAAGCAAAGGTTCAGCGGGTGGTGAAGCGCCGCTATTCTGAGGGTGACTGGCTTAAACTTGTACATTTCATTTTATCTCTCAGATACGCTAATATAACCCGCTCGCACTTTGAAATTAGAAGTTCCGTCATTGCGACCCAGAGCGAAGCGAAGGGGAAGCAATCCAGAATATATCTTGAAAAGACTGGATTGCTTCGGGCGAAGACGCGCTCGCAATGACGGAACTATGTACTAATTCTTTCCTAAAAGTAAAGTGGTTTGAGTATATAATAATATAATATTATCTGTTTGATCCGGTAAAAGTCATGTACCAAGCAATAAAAAAGTTATTTTGGTTCCAATTTATTTTATTATCATCCCTTTGCTATGGTAATACAGCCGAAACGGGGCCCCCACGCATTGGCAATTTTGCCCTTCCTACCTCGCAACAACCTGGTGCTTTTATCAGTTTTGGTGGCAATATTATCGACAAAAATCAAACTCAACTTTTTTTATTTGCAGATGATTATTTCGGCGTTAAAAGACATTCCGTCGATCTGATCCCTTCGGTGCTGTATGGTATTGCCGATAATTTTTCGATTTTTTTGAATATGCCTATCGCTGCAAGTTTTAAAGCGGATGACAATCGTTCATCCGGCCTAGAAGATGCTTTTGTTCAATTTGAATATGCTTATCACAATGGCAAAACAAAATCTTTCGAAGATCAAGCCACTCTCGTAGTTAATATGACTTTTCCAACCGGTTCAAGTAACAAAATTCCTCCCACCGGTTTTGGTTCCCCCAGCTTTTTTTTAGGCGCCACTTATAACTTGATGTATGTCGATTGGTTTTGGTTTACTTCTCATGGTGTGGTGCTAGCGACAAATCATCATGATACTAAATTCGGCGATCAATTTTTGTATGAGCTTGGTTTTGGCAGAAATATTTGCGATATCGATTCAAAATGGATTTTTGCTTGGATGCTGGAAGTAGACGGAACCTATTCAGGAAAAAATACACTTCACGGATCAATTGATCCGAACTCGGGCGGTAATGTTATTTACATTACGCCTTCGTTGTGGATTTCATCTAAAAAGTTAATATTTCAAATTGGCGCAGGATGGGCTGCTACGGAACATTTATTTGGCAACCAGAAAAAAGAAAATTATTTGCTGGCTGCCAATGTTGGCTGGACTATTTAATTACTTTATTATTTTGAACTTATAATCAATCGTAGGATGTGCTGCCTTTAGCCGCGGGGAAAGCCGGGGAAAGCGTGCACACTATCTTTTGGTTATTTAATTACTTTTTTATTTTGAGCTTATAATCAATCGTAGGGTGTGCAAAGCGAAGCGTGCACACCATCTTTTGGCTTTTGGTTACGAATTTACTTTTGATTTCGTGCAATTATACTCGGCCTTTTGATTTTGGTTCCAGTACCAAAGGCCTTCACCTAATAAACTACCAATAATTCCACCAAACGCTGCGGATGTTACGGTTAATAGTAGTGCTACAGGTTCAGGATTTAGTGCTGACTGTTTAGACATTAAATAAGAAAGTGTACCAGTGAGATCAGCGCCCACTATAAAGCCCGCACCTTGCGCCCAGTGCCAACCACCACCCACTAACAATGTTTCTGTTGAATTTAATAAATGCATACTTCCTCCAAGATCATGGTAAAAACTGTGATCGGTTTAACCACTTTTTATCGGGATAATAAGCAAATAAAAGTGAACCCTCTTTAATTGTGTGAATAATCGGTTGTGCAAGATGGGTACTTAGCGCTGGGCACCCCCAACTACGACCTAACCGGCCGGTACTTTTAATATAACTTTCACCCACATAATGCGCGGCGTGGATGACAATTCTGCGTTTTTCGGCATTCCCATTAATGCCCTTTTCTAAACCATGCAGCGTGAGTGAATTGCCATGTTTACCGTGATAAGTTTTTCCGGTAACAAACACGCCTAAACTGGTTTGTAAACTCCCCGGCACATCTGAAAATCGATTGGCAACATCACCACCACTACCACTCCCATGAGCAACATGCGTGTGATAAACCACTTTGCCACGCGCCACATCTACCACCCACAAACGTGGTTTAGTTGCAGGAAGAGAATAATCTATGATTGTTAAGATCGGTTTGCTTGTCACACCCATTGCTTGCGCTTTTTGTTGTGCGGCTAATGCAAGTTCTAACACGCGCGGATTAATTTCCTTAATGGATTTTTTAAGCGACAAAATATTCGGTGCAATTTGTTTGGTAAGTTGTGCGCTTTGAAAAAAGAATTTTGCTTGCGAAGTTAAAGGCAACAACGTTAGAAGCACAACGAAAAGACTGGAAAGGATAATTTTAAAAAGGGACGTTACACAATAACAAGTTACAAAGTTTACTTTTGATTTTACCATCGTTCTTAAAATCTTCCACATTGGATTTTCGATCCCTTCTACTACCTGCTCCCAGCAAACAGCCGAGTATACCACTCACAGCCGATGAATTAAATTATTTTATTTCACCAAATACTGTTATGATCAGTATAAATATTTTTTTCTTAAAAAAGAGACAAGATTCTAACTAACATAAGGAACGTGCCTTGAGAGCCCTCATTTTAGTCCTTTTTATTTGTCTAGCGGGTTGCGCTCAGCAACCTAAAAAAGCGCCTTCAACCCCTCTGCCACCCTCACATGAAGATGCAACAAAATGGGAACATCATCAACAACAACTTAAGGCCATGAATCACTGGCAAGCACATGGTCGCTTTGCTGTTGCTAAAGGGCAAAAAGGCGGTAATGCTTCCTTTATTTGGCACCAAGCAGGTGAAAACTACAAAATTAAAATTTTCGGGCCTTTTGCTTCTGGAACAGTGTTGATCAGCGGTAACCCACATCAAGTAAAAATTCAAGAACCGAATGGCAAAATCACCACCGCGCATTCTCCGGAACAACTGATGCAAAAACGTGTTGGATGGTATGTTCCTATTGTTGGGCTTAATTATTGGCTAAGAGGGCTGCCTTCTCCTAAGAGCAAGCCAACAATCGAACTGTTCGATCATCTAGGGCACCTTTTAAAACTGCAACAAGAAAACTGGAAAATTGATTACTCAAAATACAGTTTAAATAATTTTATTTATATGCCCAGTCAACTGCGACTGCAAAACAATGAATTGATCATTAAAATGGTAGTGACTTCATGGGAAGCTCCCTCGTCGTAACAACAACGAAAGCCTTTAGTTTACCTTCCCCTGCAAAAATCAATCATTTTTTGCACATTGTAGGCAAAAGGCATGATGGCTATCATTTATTGCAAACGCTTTATCAATTTTTAGATTATGGCGATCTGTTGCATTTTGAATTGCGTGAAGATAACAATGAGATCATCTTATCGCGTTGTGATCTTCTCGATATTCCCAACGAAAATAATTTAATTTATCGCGCCGCTAAAGCATTGCAAAAAAAAGCCCATTGTCAAAAAGGCGTCAACATTAATATCGAAAAACAGATCCCGCTGGGAAGTGGATTAGGTGGCGGCAGCTCTAATGCGGCTACTACACTTATCGCTTTAAATGCATTATGGGATCTGAACTTGCCTGTTTCACAACTCATGCAATTAGGCGAAGCACTGGGTGCGGATGTCCCGATTTTTATCTTTGGCCATTCTGCTTGGGGCGAAGGAATAGGGGAAAAGCTCACCCCCGTTGATCTTGTTGAGCCATGGTTCATGGTGATCACCCCTTCTTGCCAAGTCATGACAGCACACATGTTCGCCGATCCGCATTTGACAAGAAACACGCCACCCTTCAAAATAGAAGCCCTCGCTAATGATGATATTCATGATCTCCTTAGTGGGTTTAGGAATGATTTTGAACCACTCGTTCGTCGCAATTACCCCGAGGTAGACGATGCAATGAAGTGGTTGTCTAACTTCGGGAAGGCGCAGTTGAGTGGTTCAGGTGCAAGCGTTTTT
>JBIOEB010000101.1:0-7163 GCA_044445585.1 Candidatus Berkiellales bacterium | reverse complement strand
GCCATATTATTTAATTAAAAATTTCAAATTTCAAATTGCAGATTTCCGGGACAAATATCTGCAATATCAGGCAGTAATTCATCGTGTTCATAAAATTTTAGTACAAGTTTTGAAAGAGCGTAACCATTCAATTAAAATTTTGTTATTTTTGCTTGGAGTGGTCTCTAGCGTTGAAGTAATTTGCTTTGCGATTGGACGTGAAAATTGCCCTTCTTCTTTATCAGGGACTGTCGTGGCAGTCACCAACTTTTTGGTGGTGTCCTTTGCCATCTTCCAAGTGATAGTCGCTAAAATTTTAGACTGGACATGGGATAGTACCATCATCGACGAGGCTCGGGTGTATGGTGTCGAAAGTTACCAAACCGCTATGTTAGTGTTACCCATTTCCACCTTCTTGGCCTTTGCTTTGGCGTTTTTCTTGAAAGAAACCTATTGCCGCTCATTTGAGGACAGGAGGATCACCTCTGTTGCTTCATAAACGTGGCCACACAGCCGTTTGTCGCCTCAACTAATCAAGTCAACTTATAATCCTACCACCATTGTTGGTATCTCGATATAATGTGCGATAAGCGTTATAGTATGGTCATTTAGCTGAAAGATAGTATGTATGTCGTCTCTTTTTAGAAAAGAAGCACTCGAACACCGGAAAGATCGTCTTTATGGCGATGTGATATTGCTTCAGCCCTTATCGCTAAGCATATTAGTTGGGGCTGTCATCGTGATATGTCTCATGATTTTAACGATCTTGTTTTGGGGCACCTATGCCCGCAAAGAAACCGTTCGTGGCTATTTAATACCCGATAAAGGCATTGTCAAAATTTCAGTTCCACACTCGGGCACGATCGACAAAGTACATATCCGAGAAGGTGATCAAGTTCTGTCTGGGCAAATCCTGCTTACCATTTTATCCGAGCGCACGCTGAAAAGTGGCGCCGATATCGATACCTTAAAATTACATGAAATTGAAACGACTCAAAAGCAACAATTAGAACGTATCGCCGGGCTCAAAAGCTTGCTTGCAGCCGAAAACAGCCGCTTAAAATCACACATTCAATCTCTTAAAAAAGAACTCGAACTAATTGAAACCAGCTTAAAAAATCAAGAAGACAGAAATAGCATTTTGGAATCTCGTGTGGTGGGCGTAAAAAAATTATTCGACAAGAAAAATATCTCTGAAATCGACTATCAAAAAATTAATGAAGAATGGATCACCCAAAAACTAAAATATCAAGAATTATTAAGTGCCAAAAGCAAGTGCCAAAACACTTTAGCACAAACAGAATCCGAGCTCGAACAATTGCCGATCAAAAATCGTTCGATGATCAATGAAATTGAAAATAGTATTTCTGAGCTTAAACAGCGCCACGCTGACGTCGAAGGCCATCGAACCTTAGACATTCGTGCTCCGATCAATGGCACGGTCACGTCTTTGCAAGCGCGGGAAGGCCAGTGGTTGGGTGCCAATACGGCTTCAGCCAATATGCCTTTATTAGCCATTTTACCCAACGATGCCATGATGCAAGCAGAATTATATGTGCCTTCGCGCGCTATTGGATTTATCTCGTATGGTCAAACCGTTCGTGTACGTTACGATGCCTTCCCTTATCGACGATTTGGCATTTACGAAGGAAAAGTAAAAGCAATTTCTAAGCATGTGTTATTGCCTCATGAATTAACGGTCCCTATCGAATCTAAGGATCCTATCTATCGGATCACGTTGGATTTACAACGTCAAGCTGTGACCGCGTATGGCAGAGATTTTCCCTTGCAAGCGGGGATGTCATTAGAAGCCGATATTATTTTAGATAAGCAAACTTTATTTGAGTGGGTTTTAGATCCCCTGTTGAGTTTAAGGGGGAGGTTCTAATGGAAAATCCATTAAAGTTACTAAAATTTTCTTCTCATCAGCGATTACCGGTTATATTACAAACCGAAATTGCTGAATGTGGATTGGCTTGTTTAGCAATGGTAGCAAGTTATCATGGTCATCAAATCGATTTAAATACGTTACGCCGAAGTTATCCGATATCACTGCGGGGAACAACCCTTCAATCGTTAATTCAAACCGCCGATAAAATGGAATTTGCTTGTCGTCCATTACGGCTTGAGTTGGAACAGCTTGATCAATTACAAACTCCCACTATTTTACATTGGGATTTAAATCATTTTGTCGTATTAAAGAGTGTCAGTAAAAAGCACATCGTGATCCACGATCCCGCGCAGGGCATGCGTAAAATCAGCATTGCTGAAGCATCCAAGCATTTTACCGGTGTCGCATTAGAGCTTACCCCTACGCCAAAATTTGAAAAAGTCAACGAAGTCAAAAAAATCCCGTTTTCGATTTTCTGGCGCAGAATGGTTGGCCTGAAACGGGCCATGTTTCAAGTGTTTGTGCTTTCGATTGCGTTACAAATATTTTCGCTGATCTCGCCACAATTTATGCAATTAGTCGTGGATGAAGTGTTACGTAGCTATGATCTTCATTTCTTAAAAGTGTTGGCGATTGGCTTTTGTTCACTCATGTTAATTGATGTGGGAACATCGTCTTTACGATCGATATTGGTCATGAGTTTAAGCAGCATGCTGAGTATTCAAATGGCCACTAATTTATTTCGTCATTTAATACGATTACCGTTACCTTATTTTGAAAAGCGTCATATTGGGGATGTGGTATCGCGCTTTGGCTCGCTTGGCCAAATCGAAAAAATACTCACCACGGGGATTGTCCAATCCATTGTCGACGGCATGATGGCGATTGCAACCTTAATCATGTTATTCCTGTATGCGCCCACGTTGGCCTGCATTGTGTTGATCGCTTTAGCTATTTACGGGTTGATCCGTATTGTGTCGTATCAACCTTTACGAGCCATCACTGAAGAAAGCATCGTTACCGGCGCCAAAGAAAGCACGAATTTTATCGAAACCATTCGAGCTACTCAAAGTATTAAAATCTTTGGTAAAGAAACTCAACGCCAAGTGTTATGGCAAAATCGTTATGCCGATAAAATAAATACTGGTATTCGTTTAGGAAAATTAAAAATTGCCTTTAGTGCGGCAAACGCTTTTCTTTTTGGTTTAGAAAATATTATTGTAGTTTATATTGCAGCCAATCTTGTTATTGGCATGTCGATGACAGTCGGGATGTTATTTGCTTTTATGTCTTATAAATCCCAATTTACGGGTAAAGCCGTTTCGTTTATCGAAAGTTTAATTGAATTTAAAATGTTGGGGCTCCACCTTGAACGTTTAGCGGATATTGCCCTCGAACCGCCAGAGCCTGTCGATAAGGGCATGGCACAAGCACCGGAATTAAAAGGTTCCATCCGATTAGAAAATATTAGTTTCCGTTATAATGAAACCGAGCCTTTTGTGTTGCAAAATATTAATTTAACGATTAATCCGGGCGAGTCGGTGGCCATTGTTGGGCCTTCGGGTTGCGGGAAAACAACCTTAATGAAAATCATGATGGGCTTGTTTACTCCTACAGAAGGGAAGGTTTTCATCGATGATATTCCCTTAGATAAATTAGGGATCCACAACTATCGCGCCCAATTTGCCGCGGTCATGCAAAACGATCAACTCTTGTCAGGCTCGATGAGTGAAAATATTAGCTTTTTTGATCCGCAGTATGATCAAACCCGCGTTGAGGAATGTGCGCAAATGGCGGTGATCTCTCATGATATTAGCGCCATGGCAATGGGCTATAACACGTTAATTGGTGATATGGGTATGTCCCTGTCTGGAGGCCAAAAACAACGAGTGGTGTTGGCGCGTGCTTTATATAAACAACCGAATATATTATTTTTAGATGAAGCCACCAGCCATTTAGATATCGCTTTAGAGCAAGCTGTAAACCATGCGATTAAACAGCTGAATGTGACACGGATCATTATTGCCCATCGCCCCGAAACCATTCGATCAGCGGATCGGATTTTTGTTTTTACTCCGCAAGGATTGATTGAGCAGCCGAAGCTTCAAGTAGGGTGACTCTTCCCACTTTGCTTTTATGCTTTGTTGCCTGCGCTCTCTCGCCTTAGTCATGTATAAGTTATACACTCCTGCGGCTCGAGAGCTTGGCGCCTCGCCTAAAAGCAAAGTGGTTTGAGTATTACTCTTCCCGGGACGGCACAGCAAAATCCCTCTGCGCTACGCGCGGTCTCCCTTTTTCAAAGGGAGACTAATGTCGCTTCGCGACAGATCCTTTTCCCCTACAAGCTTTTATGCGTTGTTGCCTGAGCTCACTCGCCTACAAGCAAATTGGTTTGAGTATATTTTCTTCAAAATCAATTTTGAAGATGCCACCCAAAAACTCACGGCAAAAAGTTGAAGGAAAATAAGCGCTTTTTCCGGGAAAGGGAATAGGCCAATTCCCCAATAAAGCAAAGCCGCAACGCAACTAGCTATCACAACTAATAAGCAATTTTGAAAAAAATTAAATCGAATCGTGCTGCCTTGTGCTTGAAGTGTTGACCAACCTAACGAAAGCCCAAACAATCCACCTAATCCTTGCCACAGCTGATTTTTTCTGAGCTCAGGGGGCAACAACAATATCATTCCTAAACCCAAAATACCCAAAATAATCCCAAAGCGGTAAGGTTTGTCTTTAAAAAACGGAGTATGCCCCAGTAAATGATAAAGTGTAATAGATAAAGATCCAAACAGCACCGAGCCTAGAATATCCATGGGGTAATGATACCCATGATAAATCAGCCCGTAACCGACTAAACATAAAATGAAAAATAGGATGGCGGTTAACCACACTTTACGATAGGCGCATGCCAGCGTTCCCCAAAATACCATTGCGCAATGCATATGGCCGCTGGGAAAAGCCCAGCCTTCCATGGGTGGCGGTAGGGGCATTTGCCAAAGTGATTTTAAATAAAAATTATAAATCATAGTGAAAAATACTAAGAGCAATGCAGAGCCATAAATCTTTTTACTCAGCAATAAAAAACCCAGAATGCCAACAAAAGCATACATCGGATCATGAGCAAATTCTAACCCTGTTTTGGCGATAAGCTCTAGCATTTGCATTTAGAATTCTCGAGACAGTGTTGCGACTTTAAGACCAAATAAAATTAATATACAGCCAAATACTTTATCGACATAATGTTGAATGGTTGAGAGCGCTTTTTTGACTGCAGGGAAGGTTAAAAACAACGATAAGGCGCTAAACCACAAAAATACAATTAAGGTAAATTCAACGCCTAAAAAAGATTGCACTAATTTCGGGGTGTTGGGATCAATCACTTGAGTAACATACTCAGGAAAAACAGCGTTGCTTTGGGGTTTAACACGTTGACTAAAAAGCCATTTCGAACTGCGCGTAGAGAAGATAATTCTTTGATGGTGTGATTGGATTGAGTTAAAAGCACATCGGCGGAAGCTTTCTTTGCGAGTAAACCTTTTACGCCAATATAGATCAGATATGCCGCCCCTAAATATTTAATAATATTAAAGGCAATGATGGATTCTGCGACAATGACGGCAATTCCAATGACGCAATAGGTAATGTGAATGGTGCAGCCCAGCGCGACACCCAATGCAGTATAGATCCCGACTCTTTTTCCATGTAACAGGCTGTTTTGGGCCACTATTACAAAATCAGGGCCAGGGCTAATCGCTGCCAAAAGGCTAATCAGGCCGAGAGCGATAAAGTCATTTAAATATATCATGCAACTTCACTCATTAAGCAAAAATAATTAAGGTATTATTTTATCTCAATGTGGATTAAAAAAGTATCGCGGATTGATTCCGCCCGCAGGATACAAAACAAGGACGCAGCGGCGGGACGGCACAGAGGCCGTCCCATACCGTTATGTAGCAGATCGACAGATTTTGTGCCATCCCCAACCACACTCCTTGCTTTGTAGGGGAAAAGGATCTGTCGCGAAGCGACATTAGTCTCCCTTTGAAAAAGGGAGACCGCGCGTAGCGCAGAGGGATTTTGCTGTGCCGTCCCGTGGTTTGAGTATGAGATATCCACATGAAGTCTAAACAACGTGTCTTCTCAGGATCCCAAAAAAGTTGGCAGAGGTTACTTTTTTGGCGAAGAAGATGATCCTGATCTACCAGGAATTGTAGACGGTGGGGGTTTGGAGGGCCTAGCGGGTGGTTTCTTTACCCCGCGTGGATAGTCACCATGGTATTGGGGTATGTGTAGCTTACGTGGGCGTTCTTGCTTTGGCTTTGCAGGTGTCCAGGGTAGCTTTAATGCTTTTTTAAATTTGATTTCTATCGCTTTTATTATCGACTCTTGTTTTTCGGGTGGAATATTTTCTATTTTTTCTATTTTTTCTTTAACTTTTTCGATTGCTTCGCGACATCCTTCCTTCGTAACACATAACCTGGAAATGGTAGCAATAAATTGCAGCTTTTTTTCAAATTTAACCTCTTTCAAAATCTCCGATAATATTTGTTGTGCTTCAATTGGGTTTATCCCCTGGGTTTTCTTTGAACTATCAGGTTTCACTAATTCTACCTCGGAAAGATGTCGATACTTCTCGGCTACGTTTTGACCCACTCCCTTATAATTAATATCCAATAATTGCCGCGCAACATACACTTTTTCGTCCTCTTCTAAAGGGCGAATCTTAGGCTCTGCTTTGGCAAAGATCTGATTAATTTCGGCAAAGACTTCATCAATTGTGCCTAAACTTGAAATTATTTCTTGGCGAAAATTTATCCACTCTTCCTCCGGTATTTGGTATTCACTTAATACGTTCTCGCCCGTTAACATACGTTTTAATCCATCTTGGTTGGCGGCTAACAAGGACCAGTACATTTTTGCTTGAGTTTTTTCGTCCTTATCTTTCATTGCTTCACCCACTCGTTGCTGTAACAAGCTTTGAATGACCGAAGAAAGCTCCTGAATAGGGTCAATAACGACTAAATCACGATGACCTCTCCCCATTCTGACCATGCGTCCCACTGTGCCAGGATAACAAGAGGGATCATCCTTACCTTCGGGATCACCAAAATTATGTGCACGCCGAGTTTCAAATATTTCCCCTATGAAAAATCCTTCTCTATCTACCCTACTTTCTGTTACTTTTTTGGGATCTTGTTCTTGTAAAGCCAAATAATAAAATGCGACACGTTTGCGCGCATCCCAAGATAGATCTTCTGCTGTTTGTCCTGGCTTAGCGCCATATGCATAGCTC
>JBIOEB010000100.1:0-7585 GCA_044445585.1 Candidatus Berkiellales bacterium | reverse complement strand
GTATTTATAGTGTTCCTTCTCGCATAAGCTTTCCATTTTCTGTAAATGATGAAAGAATAATATAATACTCAAATTCACTAAAATGATAGCAAAAATACCATGGAAATATTAGTCGATGCCGATGCATGTCCAAATACGATTAAAAAAGTTTTGTTTCGGTCAGCGTTACGGTTAAAAATTAAGACTGTCTTATATGCAAATCACACCTTAACGATACCCAATTCTCCATTTATTAAATTTATCCAGGTACCGGGTGGATTTGATGTTGTCGATCATAAAATTGTTGAAAATGTAAATTCGGGTGATCTAGTCATCACTGCAGATATTCCTCTTGCAGCTAGTGTGATAGAAAAACATGGCTTTGCATTAAATCCAAGAGGAGAGTTATATACCAAAGAAAATATTCAACAAAGACTAACACTACGAAATTTTATGGAAGATCTCAGAAGCCAGGGCACCAGAACCAGCGGACCTGCGCCATTACATCCCCGTGATATTCAAGCCTTTGCTAATGCATTAGATAGTTTTTTAGCAAAAGGTGCTAAATAATCTTTTCCCACCTTCCCCGTGATATGTTAGCCATGTCGGGCACTGGTTTATTGGTGTAAACACCAATCACATCGTTAACGAGTCTGTTTTTTCTTTCTTAGATTTTGTTTCCTTAGCTTTTTCTTCTTCCCCTTTTTGTTTTCCCTGAATAAAATTAGGATCTTTTCTATATGCGACCCATGCTGGGATCCATCCAAGATGTGCCCAACCCATTTTGCTATATTCAACGCCCTTTTGCTCGAGGTTTTGTTGTTGGTAAATATCTTTATATTTTGAAAACCAATCCCCAACAAAAAGAATAAGCCCTTCTAATACATCGGAATGAGCATTGCAAGGGGCAGAAGGAAGATCGGTTACTCCATGGATGGATACAGAGGGCTTGTTTATGTTATGTTCGGTAGCATTAATCGTATTTTCGTGAAGATAGGTGAAAGAATCAAATATATCAGTCATCGCTACGTTTACGTTTTTTACCCCATAGACGGATATACCTTGCTTACCTTCAGCTGAAGCATTGAATGTATCTCTTACTGTTTTCAATTTTTTCAAAGCTTGTAAACACTGATCTTGACCGCTGACGCTAACCAGAGAATCTATGAGCTCACAAAAGGATTTAGAATAGTAATTACTAGATTTGCTGTAATATTTGAAAATATCAGTGTTTCCAAAAGGAGGCGAGGGGTCACTTGTGCTAACACCTAATCTTTGATAGGTCCCTTCCTTATTTTTAAAATAAACTTTAATCGAATCCCCTTTCTCGCTAAGAAGAAGGATAACATCGTCTCTCATTTATATTCCTTATACAAAGTTGTCCTAATTTGAAAGCAATTATTTTGCACATAGGGTAAAGTAAAAGCAAGCAAAATTCCTCAAGGGCACCATAAATTCATTGCGCCTCTGCCAATTCTAGCTCCATGTGTTTCATTAACGAGTTATTTTCTTCGCAGGAAGACTATCATAGAGCCCCAATAATCGTGCTTTATCAGGCGGTAAGAATGGAACTTGATCAGGAAGATGATCTAACCTTTCGTACAATTGAAATTGCTTCAATTCAGGCATATGCGCAAACCAGAGTTCTTTACCTGAGACGATGAATTTTAGATCCTTTCGATCAAGATCACATATTCGCTGTGCGAATATTTTTGCATCGTTTTCATTCATGGCTGACCAACTCAAATCAATTTGCTTAATATCTTTGAGTTCTTCTTTATTAAACAAATTAATATCGCGCAGTGGATCGGCACTCAAAGATAAATCTAAACAATGAAATGCACCTTTAATTGTTCGTTTTGATCCTCGATGGATCAGATAGCGTTTTCTGTCGTGATCATTCATTTTAGTGATCATATAGACATTATAAGTGTCAACGGAGGATTTTTTTGATCCCTCCTCATCCATATTTTGATTGATTGAGCCTCCCTCAAACTGCCAACCGATGCCTTTTGCGATCCACTTAGGAATGTGAGGATCAGCGGTGGCACCACTTAAGAGCATCATATCCATTGTGATCAGTTGCTGTAGAAGATCAACTGCATCAATTAGCCCTCTGGGTAAGCATTGTCTTGATAAAGAACCAATGAGTAGTCCAATTTTAAGGGAACTTTCATTTTCAAGTAAAAAAGGCTTGATGAGTCGCGCTGAATGAAACATATCACCTTCGACCAGTGTTACCCCTTCTTCACGAATTGCTGGGAAATTTCTTGGGTTTAAGTCGATGCCAATACCGCTACATTCAACTCCTTGCTTTCGAAGATGTGGCAGTGTTAACCGTAATTCATTAGCTTCACCACAGCCAAACGAAAAAAGCGTAACACCTTGTTGTTTTGCTTTACCTAACCACCCCTTTTGAACCAGAGTAGCGAATAATTTATGAGGAAGATAACGATGATGAAAATTCTGATAAAAAGTTAATATATTTGGGGTTGCTTCATAAGTGAAAGCGATGGGAGTTTTATCCCAGTCCATAGCTAGCTCATCAGGCAATTTGTCTAGTAAAACTTCATTATATCCATAGGTTATTAACTTGCCAGAAAATTTGCTGAGTAATGCTTTGTTGTTAAATTCATAGACTTTCTTTAAACCATCAGCATAAGATACCACCAACCTTGCCCCACTTAACCCTGGAACAAAAGGATCTTCAGGAGGCACCCCAAGCAAAGATCTAAGTTCGGTTAACGGATCACTTTCTGTTCTTTGCATTGGCATAAACAGGGACATCTGCTTAACGTTCCGCCCTTTTGGCCATTTCAGAGTTGCAATATCGAATAAAGACGAAAATGTGAATGGAGGGGCTGTGCTAGGAACTTCAGTTAATTGTGTTAATAGTGCTTCAAGTAGGGTAAAAACTTCTTCGCTTGATATTCGTGCCGTTTGCTTTAAGCGATCTTTTTCGTGCAATTTAGATGGTAACCTTTCATAAATACCCAGCGATCTTGCTTCATCCGGTGCAAACACATTGACTTCGTTGGGAATAAAATCGGTTCTTTCAACAAGGGAATAAGTTCCTGTTACCTTGATAAGATCACAATCATCAAGCCAGCGTTCTGTTCCAGAAATAATAATATTTAGTTTAATTTTCCCTAACGCATCGAATCGAGCAAATAATTTTTGCAGCTCTTCTATGTCTAACCAACTCCAACTTAAATCAATTTGTTTTATTAACGTTAAATCAGCATCATCAAACAATTGCAGATCGGATAAGGGATCGGCGCTAAAAGAAAGATCGAGGCAATCAAAGATGTGATTTGAAGATCGTTTCTTGCCACGTTTAATCAGATAAGCTTTACGCACATCCGACGGCATTTTGCTGATGAAATAATAACTTTTTTCTGTGCGGCTTTTCTTCTCATCATCAATGATAAACGAGGGTTTTGCTCTCACTTGCCAACCCATGGCTTGACATATGGATTTCGTCACTAATACATTGGTAAAACCATAAATAAAGGCAATATCTAAGCAACGCATCCCTTGTTGTAATACTGAAACTGCTTGGGCAGTTCCTTGCAAACATTGATGAGCCAGTATTCCACCGAATATTCCAATTTTTAAAGCTTGTCTTGATTGATACGGAGCCATTAATCGGCCTAATTGAAGCACATCTCCCTTTAGTAACTTTATATTTTCTGCCTTTTGTGTAGGAAAATTGTTAGAATTAATATCAAAACCAACACCCTCGAAAGCTATTCCTTCTTGGCAAACAGATCCTTTAGCGGCGATAAGATCTTTTGCCTCGCCGCAGCCAAAAGAAAAGACCAGGGCACCATGATCTTGGGCTTGTTGTTGTCGGCTTTGATCCTGATTAATTTGATGAACAAGATCAGCGGTGATAACGTTAATCATATCCAAATAGTACATAGAGACGGGATTTGAATAGACAAGGCAAACCGGTAGAGAACCCCATGGAATAGGGTTTGATTGCCCTTGATTTTGAAATGTTCTTTCATATAATGCCTCAGCGCTTAAGAAAAGGGCCGATAAATAGTCTGGTTTGTTTATGGAAAATACTGCCGTTTGCCCTTCTATTGTTTTAGCCAATAAATAGGCAGCATGAGCATTGTTTGGAGTTTCTTGGCGACATGTCACCAAAAACGTGTATTGAATGAAAGTGTGAGATCCCGCTTGAATTTCAAATCCCACCGGTAAAGATAAGGTAAATCTAGAAACCAGATCATTAACTAAAATATCTGACTTTACTGGTTTGGTTAATTCGGTGCTCCGTGCCAATTCTTCTTTTAGTAAATTAAAGGTGGCTCTGTCTATCTCTTGTTGTGCACCTATTTTCGCTGCATTTATTTTTTGCAATTGATAATATTCATTGACCCCAGGAATAATTAATTGAGGATTTTCACCGTGAACATATAAACAATCAATGCCAAGTTTTTTGTAAACTTTCGCTGCTTTTTCTTCAAATTCCTTAACATCCTTAATGGGCAAAACGGCATCTAATTTCTGAGTTTGTTCATTTTTATAGATGAGAAATCCAGGGAATATCCGTTGTAGTTTTATTAAAACGGCTGGTTTAAATGACTGTGAATAATACTTGGGTGTGGATTGAACAAGTGAATCAAGACTCATTAGATATGACCTTATTTACCTTTATAACTACCTGGAAATAATGGCTAATTATATTAGTCTGAGATTGCCTTAACAAGGCTTTGATGATTTTGTTAGTTGTCTTATTTCTATGACTTCAATGACACTAACAGAAAGGATTTCAAACGAGGTTAAGAGAATGAACATTTTAATCACTGGTGCATCGGGTTTTATTGGCTCTCAAATTGTGACAGATCTGCTTGCGGCCGGACATAATCTTTTTTGCTGTGCACGTAACATTGCTTATGCCCACAATATATTTCCCGGCGTTGAAATTATTGCTTGTGATTTTTATCAAGATCATTCCCCTGCTGATTGGCTACCACGGTTAAAAAACATTGACGTGGTGATTAATTGCGTAGGGATCTTGTATCATCCAAACAAACAGAAAGTTTGGGACGCTCATTTCAATGCGCCCAAAGCCTTGTTTACTGCTTGTGTACAAGCAGGCGTCAAAAAAATTATTCACATCTCTGCGTTAGGAATTGAGAAATCACAAACAGAATACGCCAAAAGCAAAAAAAGCGCTGAAGAATTTATACTTTCATTGCCTATTCCGGCAATTATTTTGCGCCCTTCTTTAGTTTACGGCCGTGGTTCTTATGGCGGTACGTCGCTATTTAGAGGTTTGGCTGGGTTACCTGGGATCCTTCCGCTACCAGGAAAAGGAAAACAAAAATTCCAACCCGTTCACTTAGCAGATCTTTCTCAAGCCATCGTACAGTTGGTGCAGATCCCACTTCAAGAAAAATTGATCTTAAGCGCTGTTGGGCCCGAGAAAATTACCTTAAAAGATTTTTTATTAAAATTACGAGCCTGGTTAGGTTTTAGGCCGGCGATTAACCTATCGATCCCCTTTACCTTTCTTAAGCTGGGGGCTTTTTTTGGTAATTTCATCCCCTACTCAGTGTTAAATAAGGATTCCTTAAGCATGTTATCTCAAGATAACGTGGCGGAAGATACCGACACCCAGCAATTTCAGAAAATAATTGGCTTTGTTCCACAACGCTTTTCTCAAGGTGTGTATCGCCAACCCAGCACGGTGCAAGATCATTGGCATGCTAGGTTATACTTTTTAAGACCTTTATTACAGCTCAGCATTGCTTTTATTTGGTTATGGACTGCGATCTGCAGCGCGCTCTTTTATCCGAAGAGTGACTCGTTTAATTTATTAGCACAAGTTGGCGTAACGCCAATGTGGCAACCTATTTTATTGTATGGAGCAAGCATGCTCAATGCTCTTTTAGGGCTCAGCGTGTTAGTTCGGATCCAAGTGAAAAAAAGCTGTTTGCTGCAGATCGCTGTTATTATACTATATAGCGCGATCCTCTCGTGGAAAATGCCCCACCTTTGGCTAGAGCCTTTTGCCCCGCTGGCCAAGAATATTCCCCTATTGGTTGCTATATTAATCTATATGAATATCGATCCGGAGCGCTAATGCTATACCTTTGGTTAAAATTCATTCATATTGTCAGTTCGACGATATTATTTGGCACAGGGATCGGAACTGCTTGCAATCTGCTTTGTGCTCACCGCACAAAGAATATTCAAATAATCGCGACTACCTCGCGCTATGTGGTATTTGCAGATTCGGTTTTTACACTGCCTTCTGGCATTGTTCAGCCGATCACGGGGTTTTGGATGGTCTATCTTGCCGGTTTCCCATTATCGTCGTTTTGGATCTGGGGCTCTATTGTAGGATATTTAATTGCTGCTTTTTGCTGGTTTCCGGTAGTATATTTACAAATACAAATGAGAAATTTTGCCGATCATGCACAAAAAACCGACACGCCGTTGCCTGCACTTTATTATCACTACTTTCGGATATGGTTCTGGTTGGGTTGGCCAGCGTTTATTAGCTTATTGATTGTTTTCTATTTGATGAGCAATAAGCCGGTGTTTTGATTTTGCTCCCTCAGCCCCATCATTATTATTAATCCACATGTGTATCGCTAATAGAACCACCCGGTCTTAATTTCCCGCCAGATTTTGCAAATTTCCGCCCTTTAAGAAAACTATCGTCCCATGGTGTTGTTGTTAAATAATACGATAGCCAATTCGAAATCAATTTTTTTTGTTCATACTTGAACCCTGTTACAAAACTTTTGTCTTGGGTGTCATATTCGTTAAAACAATGTTCATTAATAAAGGTTATTAAATCTTTTAAAGTCTCATCATGTGCCAAACTGGGATTCTGTGATTCAGGATCGAGGAAAAAAAAAGTTCCTGCTCCAGCATGACCAGGATGTTCAGTCATTTTTTCATGAAAAAATGAAAATGCACTTTTAAATTGCGCTAATTTTGGAGAGTGGATTCCTTCTAATTCATCTGTTTTGCTCTGTAGAAGGTTCAATGCACTTCGGACCATGGTGCTATTTTTAGCAGAAACTAACCTTAATAAAATATCTTGGAATTCATCAACGATAAAGTTTCCTTTAAGTTTTTGAAGCACTGCTAGATCCCATTTATGCATTGGTTGATACAAATCAGTGTATTCCTTGGTATTGATGGAATCCGCAAAAAAAATCGCAATTCTTTTTATGAAAACAGTTAGCTTATCCCCATTTTTTGACAATACAACCTTAACCTCGCCGGTCATGATCCGCCTCCTTTCAAACGTTAATTTTATCGATTTGCAATGAATTATTTAAAAGAGCTTAAGCTAACGCGATTTTAGGGATTAATCAATAACCCCTATCATTTGCATCCATTATCCATTACAAAACCTTGAATTTAGTTAGATAGTATTCTTTGTGGACTATAAAATAGCTTATTTATGTTTCAAGTTTTCAAAAAGAGGTATACTTTTCCCGGGACGGCACAGTAAAATCCAAAATCCCTCTGCGCTACGCGCGGTCTCCCTTTTTCAAAGGGAGACATTATGTCGCTGCGCGACCCTTGTGGGCGTAGCCCACATATACTCTCCCTTTGAAAAAGGGAGAGG
>JBIOEB010000099.1:0-7678 GCA_044445585.1 Candidatus Berkiellales bacterium | reverse complement strand
TCTCAACGTTTTCAGGAAAAATGGCCTCAATATTACGGACGAATTCAACAAATTCTTGCAGCAAACGGAGGCCGCGCACCAAAAATTACCTTATTATCGGCTGGAAATGGGATGATCAAATACCATTTACTGGTTGCCAAAGAAGAACTGTCTCGCGTATTTCCGGTTGATCAACAACAAAGATACACTATTACACCCCGTGGTGTTGCAGGTAGCTATCAATTCGAAAGAAAAAATCTCTACCATTATTTTAGATATCAGTTAAAACTATCCTTACAGCATAGTTTATATGCTGATCCACATTGTGATTTTAATTTGGTGCCTGAACGTAACATAATATATCGTCATGCTCCTGCTACTTATACTGATCAACAATATGCGACTTTACAAGCGCTATTTTCGGGTGACCCAGCGGTTTTAAATCGCCTGGGGCTATCTCAAGAATGGATTGATTTCTTAAATCAAAAGGCATGCGCGGGCAACCCTTGGAATTGGCTTAAAGAAGAAACAAATCGCTCTTATATTTTCGATCGATTAAGATTAATTCCGCCTCCTTGGTTCAGAAATGATTCTCGAGTTGAAGTACTCAATTATCGTCTTTTTGAATTGGTTCACGATTTCTCAGATCATCCTCAACTCAAAAAATTAAATCGTTTTCCTGGTTGGATAGAAAAAGCAATATCATTTTTTCCTTTATTAGTAATAGTGTTTTGTATTTCTCCAATTGCCCAAATGGCTCCTTACTTTTACACTTATGCCTTTTTCAGCACTATATTTTCCGGCGCTTTTGAACTTGCTCTTCGATTTATTGCTAAAGCAAGTCAGCCCTTGCCCAGCCGTACTTTTGATCCTTTGGAACCTAAATGGCTAATGACTTATTATGCGCAGATTTTCATGCCTTTTAAGCGCACTTTACTCAATCCCGTGGCGGAACATTATCCGGAAGACACCAAGCAACGCTTAAAAACGCTATACCCTTTAAGAGTCCTAGCCGGTTCTATACTATTTCTTTGTAATAGCGTTACGTTTGCTACTGAAAAAGCAGTCATGGGAAGTATCTATTATTTCCTAACAGCTTATTACACTGCGGCTAATTTATGGTTCGATTATCGTGAACAATTTTCCAAATTAAAAGATTGGCTTTCCCCTTATTTTCAAAAATGGACAAAGAAACGCAAAGGATCTGATGATGCCAAGATAGTGCCTAAGCAGCAGCATCCGCTGATCCCCGTTCCCGTTCAAACAGCATCCTCTAGAGGCTCTGGCTCTACCGCTATGCTAACAAAATATAAGGGCACGACGTCACAACAAAGTCCTAAAAAAGCGCAAGATAAAAGAGATCGGAAAGCAGAAGGTAAAACGGACGATAAAGCAGAAGGGAAAACACAAGATAAAACACATAAAAATGATGCTTCAAATTCTAGTTCAATAAAAAAGAAGAAATAAAAAATGGGCAGCGTTTTGCTGCCCATTGCCCATTTTTCGCCTTACCAACCGCGATAGTATCTTTGGTGGTGGCGGTGGTGGCGGTGGTGCCGATGATGCCAATGTCGATGATGTCTTGGATAGTAATAATATCTATAGCCATAAGGATTATAATAATAACGATTATAATACCTTGGATAAGTATAATAATACCCAGGAGCATTATAATAATATCCAGGGCCATAATTGGGCCCATAGCTATAGTAAACATATCCAAAACAAAGCGACGAAGTGCTTAATAACAACCCAAGTAACAAGAGTCTGATGGTTTTCATAATTCCCCCAGTTATTTCGAGTATACATTTGGTTGGATAGGGGCTAATTAGAATTAGTTCAAAATGCGACCTGGGACGAAATATCGGTAGATTAAGTGATCATGCTCGTGATCTCTGGATGCCGCTCGTACTTGAATATGCGAATTTTTAAAACGTAGGGTGTGCAAAGCGAAGCGTGCACACCAAAATGCTATGGTCAAAAGACTAGCAGAAAGGCACGAAGAGATCTTTTGGAAAGTCTTAATTGATTGATGATCAGGCAGTCTTTTTTATTCTCAAATCATACCGAAAATTTACAATACCCGGAATGCTATTGATAATATTTAATATCTTAGCTTTTTGGTCTTGGCTATCCACTTCACCCATTACATAAACTTTACCATTCTTGGTACTTACCGTAATCGGCCAAACATGAATATCTTGATGGTTAAAATATTCTGCTTTAAATAATTTTGCTTTAATTTTAGTGGTTAACCAAGCATCATCTAAGGGATGTTGGCTTGATTTTATTTTTAAATTTTCAACATCTACTTTTTCAATGGTAGGGATCGTTCTGGAGATCATCATTGCGCGATCATATTGCAAACTGGTATCTACTTCACCGCTTAGATACGCTGTGCCATTATTCACTTTAACGGTAATGGTTAAAGGCTCAATAAGAGGATCATTCGCCAATTTGGCGATTAATGTCATGGTTGCAGCGGTTTGATCGATCACTTGTCCTAATTGTTCCATCGGGCCTTTGGTTGCTTGAAGGGTCAAAGGGGCAAGCAAACATAATGCTAGAATGATCCCGATTTTGCGCATAAAAATTTAACCTTCTTATAAATATTTATTTTTTCGCTGCTCTGATTCTTTACGAAATGCTTCTGGATCCAACAAACGAATAATAGATCCTTTTGATTCTTTGACTCGATAATCAATCATGAGGCTTAAACTTCTAATGTTCGTGGAGAGTTGCTCTGCAAGTCCAGAGCACGCCACTAATTCACCTTTTAATTGATGATCATTTGCAAGCGCTCTTTTGGCTTCTCGACAATCTTCAACGATAGATTTAAGCGCTTCAAGATGCTGTCCTTTATTTTCATGCGGAGCAAATTCAATTTCCTGACGTTCATGAAGATTTAAACTTGACTGAAATATTTGTTCTATTGCATCAAAATATTGGGTAAGGCTATTTTTGGTCCCTTCATTGCTTTTCGTTTTTAAGGCTTTATTCAGTGCTTCAATAATTTCATCGGCTAATTTCTTGATGTTGTTTTCGATATTTTGTTGATCTTGTAGTGCCGATTTATCATCATATTTATTTTTAAGTTTATTTCTGACAATGCCAGGACCACGTTTGTCGAGTAACTCGATTCTATCTTTTATGGATTTTAAAAGCTGCTCTACAGCGTTTATGGTGAATGCTCTCAACATACTTCCCTCTAGAGTGATGGTTTAATAAATCTAGTGTGCCGTCCCCTACAACTTGAGAGTCGGAAAGTTCTCACCTGAGGCTCTGGATGACACCTAGAGGCTCAATAAGAACTTTGCACTCTCGTACTCTTCCCGGGACGGCCGCAGTGTGCCGTCCGCCGGCTTTTTAAGCTTAGCATGCTGATCCAGAATTCGTTAAGTGTTGTTGTTACAAAGCAAAAGAAGAGCCGCAACTACAGGTTGTTTGTGCATTGGGATTTTTGACAGTAAAGTGCGCTCCTTGCAACTTTTCGACATAATCGACTTCTGCGCCGTTTAAATACATTAGGCTGAGCGCATCGACGACTAAATTAATCACTATTTTGTTTTCCTTTGCGCTGAGATCCGTTTTTGTCGCATTTTCGTTGGTATTTCCATTGGCAATTCCATTGGGATTTCCATTGGTATTTCCATTGGCATTTCCATTGGTATTTAATGGAAGTGCTTTTTCAATGACATGATCATCCGGGCGTAAATTTTCGTCGAAAGCAAAGCCATATTGAAACCCTGAACATCCGCCTCCTTGAATATAGACACGCAGTTTAAGGTTGTAATTACCCTCTTGTTCCAGCAGTTCTTGCACGCGTTTAGCAGCGGCATCGGAAATGGAAAGTGAAGGTGCGAAAGCTAACGTTTCTGAATTTTCCACAAAAAAACCTATTTATTTCAATAAAGGAAATTATGAAAAGTAATCACAGTAAAGTCAACTGAACTGAACTGAACTTACCTCCCTTCACCCTGCCACCTGCCAAGGAAATCTCTGTTGAAACGTCGGCCATCCATTATCAGGCTTGATATCAAAAATAACTTCGTCTGCTTTAAAATTAGCGGGTAAAATCAATTCTCCTTCAAGCGCTTGAAAATGCCGAAAATCAAAAGCCAGGCCATCGTCTCGCCCCGAATCAACATATTTTACCGGTAATAAATGGATTTTGTCCTCAATTTTACCGACAATAACCATCGACACTGCGCCTTGGATCTTTTCTTGATGAGACGCTTTTTTAACTAACAACACCGAATAACGATAAGCTTGAGGATCGGATGTGGTAAACACCTGAAACATTTTTAATTGCACGCCTTGATTAATCGGTGCTCTGCCGACGACATTTTGATAAAGCAGCATATTTTGGGAAAGCTCGGCATTTTTTTCTTGTAACGACTTGATATAACTCCCTAAATTTTTCTTTGCTTGGCCTTCCACCTGGTATTTGCGCTCAGCAAAGATTAAATCGCGCTCTAATTTAGCGTTTTCTTTTTGAAGTTGGTTAACTTGTTTTTTTAGCTGAGGGATCTCATGATCCGAAGCGAATATTTCTCCGTTTGCCCTGAAAATGCCAAATTCATAAGCCGCAAAGCTGCATAAAACGAGCAACAGTAGCTTTGTGGGAATTGATAATGGTTTAAACGGTTTTTTTGACATAAGGTTTAGCGTAACATGCTTAGCTTATCTGCCCAATCATTAAGGCTTCATCATGTTATGGGTTAAAGCATTTCACATCATTGCCATGGTCGCTTGGTTTGCAGGCGTGTTTTATCTCCCACGTCTCTTTGTATATCATACTAACTTAGGTTTAAACGAAGTAAATGGTTATGAACGTTTTTGTACCATGGAGCGCCGTTTATTTTGGGGGATCATGACACCCAGTGCCATTATCACTTTAATTCTCGGTACCGGTTTAGTGCATATGACGGGATATTCTTTTCAATCACCACCTTTGTGGCTAACGCTTAAACTCGCGCTCGTTGCGGTCTTAATTTTGTTTCACGGTTACTGCGGGATCATCGTTAAAAAATTTAAACAGCGACAAAATAAGCATTCTGCACTGTTTTATCGCTGGTTTAATGAATTTCCGGTGTTAATTTTAATTGGAAGTGTGTTGCTGGTTGTATTAAAGCCAACGTGATAGGCACATCCGTAATGATCTAAATCTAAATCTCAATCATCTCAAAATCACTCTTCATTGCCCCACAATCCGGGCAACGCCAGGTAAAAGGAATATCTTCCCATAAGGTGCCAGGAGCAACCCCTTCGCTAGGAACACCCAGTGCTTCATCATATATATAGCCACATAACAAACACATGTAACGTCTCATGGTAATTTGATCCTCTTACCTCTATAAACTGGGTGATTTTCTCATAACTCGCCCATGTGGCAATAGACGATTTTCTCATAACTGGCCCATGCCGCAAAAGACTGTGATAAACTCATAGCATGTTTATTCTCCTGCGAGTCAATCCAAATGGCTAACGCTGAGCGATCCATTCCAGTTGTCATGACTTTTTCAGCAAGTGATCCCTCGGGCGGTGGCGGTATTCAAGCCGACATCGAAGCGTTGGGTGCAATGGGTTGTCATGCTGCGCCCATTGTAACTGCGATCACAGCACAAGACACCACCGATATTTATCAGTTTTATCCCTGCCCAAGTCGTTTGGTACACGATCAAGCGCGCGCGGTATTAGAAGATATGCCAGTGGTTGGTTTTAAAATTGGCATTTTAGGATCGATCGAAAATATTCGCGCTGTTCATCAAATATTAAAAGATTATCCTAATATTCCCGTGGTATTAGATCCCACTTTTGAAATGGGCCCTAAAGCAAAATCGCTGGATCCTACTTTGCTTGAAGCGATGATCGCTTTGATCCTGCCTTTGGTCACGGTGTGCATGCCAAATATTAATGAAGCGCGTCTTATGGCACCGGGTGCGGATACGCTGGATGCTTGTGCGCAAGAAATTATGGCGCAGGGTGTTAATTTCGTGTTAATTACCGGGCAAAATCAAGTGGCCAATAAAATCACCAATACCTTGTTTGGAAATTTTCGACGTTTAGAAATATTTCAATGGGATAGACTCACCCATTATTATCAAGGCGCAGGCTGCACGCTTTCTGCTAGTGTTATTGGGTTGATTGCTCAAGGGATATCGATCCCTTCTGCTATTTTTGAAGCACAAGCTTATACTTTCGAAGCGCTAAAACAAGGTTATCGCATGGGTATGGGGCATCTCTTGCCCAATCGTTTGTTTCGCGTTCGTGAAGGATCTTTCGAATTTAATTTAAAAGTTAAAAATGAAATAAAAAACTAGAAAAATTATAAGCAAAAATAGGGCATTTTTGATCAGGAGTCACCATGACATCACCATCACAATCACAAATGTTATTTGAAACGGCAAATCAATTTATTCCTGGTGGCGTGAATTCCCCCGTCAGGGCATTTAAAGGTGTGGGTGGAACACCCATTTTTATTGATCACGCCAAAGGCCCTTATTTATTTGATGAAGATGATCGTGCTTATGTCGACTATATCGGCTCGTGGGGCCCTATGATTTTAGGCCACCAAGATCCAGATGTTTTACAAAGTATCAAAAATGCTTTAGATAAAGGCTTATCTTTTGGTGCGCCTACCAAAGCCGAAGTGAAACTTGCCCAATTTATTTGCGAACATCTTCCGAGTATTGAGCAAATTCGCATGGTAAATTCCGGCACCGAAGCCACCATGACGGCACTACGCTTAGCACGCGGATTTACCGGGCGTGATCTCATTATTAAATTCGAAGGCTGCTATCACGGGCATAGCGATAGTTTATTAATTAAGGCCGGATCGGGTGCGTTGACGCTAGGTCAACCGAGCTCACCTGGCGTCCCAGCAGATTTTGCGAAACACACGCTGAACCTTGAATATAACAATATCGAAGACGTCAATGAAGCCTTTGCCAAATATGGCAAACAAATTGCTGCTGTGATCGTCGAGCCGGTGGCTGGCAATATGAATTGTGTCCTGCCCAATCGCGCATTTTTATTAGCGTTACGGCAAGCTTGCGATCATTATGGAACGGTATTAATTTTTGATGAAGTGATCACGGGTTTTCGTGTCGCTTTTGGTGGCGCACAAAGTCTTTATCAAATTAAACCGGATCTCACTACTTTAGGTAAAATTATTGGCGGCGGCATGCCGGTGGGTGCACTCGGCGGCCGCAAAGATATTATGCAACATCTTGCCCCTACGGGCCCAGTTTACCAAGCGGGTACGTTATCAGGAAATCCCATTGCCATGGCAGCAGGATTAGCAACGCTTAATAAACTCACCGATCCTGCTTTTTATACTAAACTTACCCAAATCACCGAATCGTTGGTGACGGGTTTAAAACAACTGGCGGCAAAACACGGTATTCCGTTACAAATGAATTGGCTCACGGGTATGTTTGGAATATTTTTTACCGAGCAGCCACAAATTACCCGCTTTGCCGAAGTGATGCAATGTAATGTGAAAATGTTTAATCAATTTTTTCATGGCATGTTAAACGAGGGCGTGTATTTTGGTCCGTCGGCTTTTGAAAGTGGTTTTGTGTCGAGTGTGCACGACGAAGCAGCGATTGCAAAAACCTTAAATGCGGCTGATAAGGTATTTGCGGGGCTTTAATTAAAGCATGAATGATCAACTCATCCAAGCACTCCTTAACCC
>JBIOEB010000098.1:0-7725 GCA_044445585.1 Candidatus Berkiellales bacterium | reverse complement strand
TCTATATATATAAAAGAGAATTAACTAACCTTCTGGAGATCAATTGAGCAAAATGCCTTTTGAACCCCAACATATAGAGCAAGTAAAACAATTACATACAAGATAGTGCGGTTCGTAAGTTAATGCAAGTGGAGAACCTGGGTATAACTTGTGGAAAAACTGGGGGCAAGTATTTAGAGCCTAACGCTCACCGTAGGGTGAGCATTAGGTAGAGAGGAAAATGTGAGCAGTCTGTATGGGACGGCCTCTGTGCCGTCCAAAATCCCTCTGCGCTACGCGCGGTCTCCCTTTTTCAAAGGGAGACATTATGTCGCTACGCGACTCTTGTGGGCGAAGCCCACATAAACTCTCCCTTTGAAAAAGGGAGAGGTGAGCGCAGTGAACAAGAGGGATTTTGCTGTGCCGTCCCGTGAAGAGATCAGACCGTTTCGAGCCACTGGTCTAAATATTCACCCTGCTTAGCCACATATTGAGGATCTCGAAAGGTGAGCGTAATCAAGCTGATCCCTTGCAAACTAGCTACCAAGTTAAGTGCTAATTTTGATGATTCGCTATCGGACTTTCCCAGCGCTTTAAACTGCTTTTCGCACCAAAAAATAATTTCATTCATCAACTGGGAGGCTGCTTGACCGATGGCCCCACCTTGCTTTCCCAATTCTTGACACAAGCTGCCTAAGGAATCGCCAAATTTAGAAGATTCTTCAGCCAGAGTCCCGACATATTCAATAAGTCCTTTAAGACGGCTTTTGATGTCAGCACGCGTGTTCCATTCTGTAAACAAGTTGGCGAATTGTTTTTTCCTCCGTTCAATTACCGCTAAGATAATTGAATCTTTGGATTTAAAGTAATAGTAGACATTCCCCAATGGGACATCTGCGAGTGTGGCAATATTAGCCAGCGTGGTGTTACTGACGCCTTGCTGATGAAAAAGAGTATCAGCTGCTTCAATAAGCCTTTCACGTTTATCGTTTCTTCGAGCCATGATAGTGTTTCCCCTTGTTAAAAAAACCGAATAACCAAAAAAGTTTAGTTACAGCGAACAGGATAAATCGTTAGCTCGCTAAATTGAAGCTAATTATACCCAAGTTTTGCTGTAGTTCAATAGTTAACTGAAATATTTTTTTAATCTGTCAAGAAAAAAGGGACAAATCCCCTGGAAATTCAGATAGGATTAACCAAAAATCAAGGTATATACACATGATCCCACGCTCGGTGCTGTTCTCAGATCCAGATAAAGCCCTTCCTAAGTTAAATCCTCAGGGTAACACCTTAAGTTTTCTTGCTCCGCATCAAGGTGAGCTCAACCTTTGGTTAGCTCCTATCGAGGCCTTGGCCGAGGCAACACCGGTGAGCAGTAGTCAAAATCCTATACAAGATCATTGGTGGTCGGCCCGAGGCGATTATCTTTTGTACGCGCATGATTACAAAGGTGATGAAAACTCCCAACTGTATTCTTATGAAATAGCGACAGGAAAAACGCGCACCTATACCCAGCGTGGGGCCCAAGCCAGAATTTTGATGATCAGTGAAAAAACGCCCGAAAAAATCCTGATCACATTAAATGAGCGCGATCGCCATTATTTTGATGTTTATGAAGTTGAATTAGCGACTGGCCAATTAAATTGCATTTATGAGAATAAAACTTATTGGAGCTTTCTGGCAGAAAATGATTTAACCCTGCGATTGGGGATCAAAGCAAACGAAAAAGATGGCGAACATGTGGATTTATTAGCAAAAGAGGGCGCACATACGTTGGCTAAAGTGAGTCATCACGATCTTTTTGCACTGTTTTATTTTCCGCAATTGCGTTTAGGATTTTCTAAAAAGGGCGATAAATTTTATTTTGTGCAAAGTGTGAACCAAGACACTTCTGCGTTAATGGCCTTCGATTTAAACACCAAACAAACTGAAGTGTTAGGGCACGATGAGCAAGCGGATATTTTTGATGTGTTGCTTGATCCTATTCAAAAAATTCCACTGGCGTTTGCAACCCATTATGAACGTAAAGTTTGGCGTGCTTTAAATGCAGAAACAGCGGCAGATCTAGCTTTTTTGCACAAGATCCATTCTGGCGATATTTCAATATTGAGTCAAACCGATGATAATCAACAGTGGATAATCGCTTTCGCGCAAGATGATCTTCCCACCGCTTATTATCATTATCAGCGAAAGCTGCAACGTTGCGATCGCTTATTTGTCAGTCACGAAGCCTTTAAAAATTATACTTTTACCAAAATGCAACCGTGTGTCATTACCATGCGAGATGGTTTGCGTTGCGTCAGCTATTTGTCGTTGCCGCGCGAAAAAAAGCAACCAGTGCCGCTGGTGTTATGGGTTCATGGTGGCCCAAACTATCGTGATTTTTGGGGTTTTAATCCGTATCATCAATGGCTAACCGATCGCGGATATGCCGTGTTAAGCGTCAATTACCGTGCTTCAACCGGTTATGGTAAAGCACATGAATATGCGGGTTATGGTGAATGGGCAGGAAAAATTCAGGAAGATTTATTAGATGCGGTGCAATGGGCAGTGGATCAAGGGATCACCTCCACAGAACAAATTGCGATTATGGGGCGCAGTTTTGGTGGTTATGCTACCTTAGCGGCCTTGACGTTAACCCCAACGGTATTTTGTTGTGGGGTAGATATTGTCGGGCCAGCCAATCTCCCCACGCTGATCAAACACATTCCGCCTTATTGGCAACCACTACGACACTTATTTGGTGCCATGATAGGCACTTTGCCTGAAGCGCCTAATGCGCAGGAATATTTAGTCGAACGTTCACCGCTGACGTATGCGCAAAATATTTGCCAACCGTTGTTAATTGCACATGGTGTTAATGATGTTAGAGTACATCAAGAAGAATCGGATCAAATGGTGCAGGCGATGCAGCAAAATCAAATCCCCGTGACTTATGCTGTTTTCCCAGATGAAGGTCATCAATTTTTGCATCCGGGTAATCGCCAGGCCTTTTATGGTTTAGCCGAAGCCTTTTTGGCGAAAAATTTAGGAGGGAGTGCTGAACCGTTTGATCCTCACACGCCATCCTCGATGATAGTCAAAGTGGATAATTTTAATTTGACTATAGCCGAGGCGCTTTCATCTGGGTAACCACAACTTCGTTGTTTGACAAGGCGTGTTCCATGGCACTGGCAAAGCTGATGGGATGTAAAACAATGCTTCTGATGCGGTCAAAACTAAAACTATAAAATAACCCACGATAAGTAGCTGCTTCTACCCCACATCGTAAGGCTTCCCATGTTCGGCGATCTTTCACTTCACGCACCGTGGTCAATGTGTACTTGCTTTTGGCATAATCTAAAAACTTTTGGTTACAATAACTGTAAAGGCTAGCGATCCCTGCAGCCAAAAGAACAGGGCCAGGTAACAAAGCGAAAGGAAGGCCAATATATAAAAGAGGCGGCAAAAAAATTAATTCAGCAATCATAAGAGGGGGCATTCTTTTCCAGAAGCGACGACTATTTTCTTTAATGGAAGATTGTATTTTTGAATTAAAAACAGATGCAACCGCAGAGTTAATCAACGTAATCATCTTGTCCGTATTGTCAAAATGCTTAATATAGGAGGAATCATGGGTGAGCATTTTTTCAATGGTGGGTGCCAAAAAATTACCGGTAGCAGTTTCTCGGTCTTTTCTTAATTTCAAGGTTGCAGCACGATTATAAAATGAAGTTTGATCGCAATAGTCTTGCAAAAACTCTTTTAATTGCCGCGTTAAATCTTCTTGATTTTCATAGGCTAACCATTTGGCATGAGTGACGCATTGTGTAAAAGGCATCCAGGTTCGTTTTTGCGACAGTTCGATCCGAATGGCATAAGGCCTTTGTGATCGCGGCGTGCGGTTAAAGAGATTATCGATCACGTCTTCATTCTTTTGCGTGGCATGTACTATTCCGGCAACAAAAGCAATCGGATGGCGCCAAGCAGCCCAGCGTAAAAAAGGAATACAAAAGACCAAATAGCTCAACCAACCAGTAGCGGTGGTGCCATATTGGAAGCTAAGCCGTTCCCTTTCGTTTTTAATTTTGGGATCTGCTTTATATTTACTTGCAGCCCAATTTAAATATATTTGTCTCAAAAAGCGGATGAAAGTTACTATCAATGCTACGATGACAGATTGATAAAGGGCAACACCAATTGTCAGACGATTTCTCAAACCATCGAGCAATTTATTGATAAAAAACATAACAAAGGTAAACCGCTGAGGGGCGCCAAAGAGATGATTGGGGCCAAAGCGTTGGTTTTTTTCTTCTTTCTTTTTTTGATCAAGCCAGAATTTTTCTTCTTCGGCGCGAGATTTGGCACGTGAAGAGGGGGAAGACAAATCCAATTTAGGGTTGCGCATAAGGCTTCCTATTCAGAAGACAATAAAAGCGCGATGTTAATAAAGAAAGGCTAATATGTCAAGATAATGACTTGGACAGAGCAAATCGCTCTGTCCAAAAAGAAGTGAATTATTTAGAAAATTGACTCTCAACAAAATCCCAATTGATCAAATTCCAAAAATGCTCAACATATTTAGGTCGAGCGTTGCGATAATCAATATAATAAGCGTGTTCCCATACATCGCAGGTAAGCAAAGCTGTTTGTTTTGAAGTCATGGGTGTTTGTGCATTAGAAGTGCTGACGACATCCAGTGTGCCATCGGTTTTTTTCACTAACCAGGCCCAGCCAGATCCAAAAGTGGTAATCGCTGTTTTGCTGAAGAGCTCCTTAAATTGATCAAGCGATCCAAAGGTTTTTTGAATGGCTTGTGCAAGCTGCCCTTTAGGTTCTTTTCCGCCTTGGGGGCTTAGGCAGTTCCAATAAAAAGTGTGGTTCCACACTTGTGCGGCATTGTTAAAGATCCCGCCGGTGGCTTTCAAGATGATTTCTTCAAGGTTTTTGCCGGCAAATTCGGTGTTAGGAATAAGATTATTTAAATTGTCCACGTATGCTTTGTGGTGCTTACCATAGTGAAATTCGAGGGTTTCACGTGAAATATGGGGTTCTAAGGCGTCCATTTCGTAAGGAAGGGGGGGTAGGACTATTGTCATAACGTTGCTCCTAGCGTATAGTTGTACAAATTACTTTTACTCATTAATGCTTCTTCGAAGAAAATATTTTACAATAGACTAGTTCTAAATAACACGATAGCGAGAAATTGAATGGATACGTTAGCACGAATAAAATCCCAGATCGAAAATCATGATCTATTGCTTTATCTCAAAGGGTCACCACAATTTCCTCAGTGTGGTTTTTCTGGTCAAGTCGTACATATTTTGCGGCTCTGCAAAGCAAAATATGCGTATGTAAATATCCTGGAAAATCCAGATATTCGTCAAACCTTACCCCAATATGCCAATTGGCCTACCTTTCCCCAACTTTATTTAAAAGGGGAATTGATTGGTGGTTGTGATATTGTCACCGAATTATTTGAGCAAGGCGGATTACAACAACAATTAGATGCAGCTGGAGTCACCAGCGAGGCGATGGAAGCTATAGCCGCAGCAGAATAAAGAAGAAGTTTAGGTTTAATTTTAATTTAATGCAATTCAATTCAATTTAATTCAATAAGGAGTGATGACATGAGCGTTTTAGTAGGCCGAAAGGCACCCGATTTTAGTTGTGCAGCCGTGTTAGGTAGCGGTGAAATTACCGCCCAGTATAAATTATCTGAGGCTATCAAAGGAAAATATGCGTTGATATTCTTTTATCCGTTAGATTTTACTTTTGTCTGCCCTTCGGAATTGATTGCTTTAAACAACCGCATGCAACAATTTAAAGAGCGTAATGTAGAAGTTATCGCCGTGTCGATCGATTCACAATTTACTCACCAAGCTTGGCGCAACACGCCAATTAATAATGGCGGGATTGGAAAAGTGGCATACACCATGGCGGCAGATGTGCATCATCGAATTTGCCAAGCATATGGTGTTGAACATCCTGAAGCGGGTGTTGCATTTCGCGCTGCTTTTCTGATCGATAAACAAGGCACGATTCGTTCGCAAATCGTAAATGATTTACCAATTGGTCGCGATATTGATGAACTGTTACGTTTGGTGGATGCTATTCAACATAACGAAGCTCATGGTGAAGTTTGCCCAGCGGGTTGGAAGAAAGGCAAAACAGCGATGAAGGCATCAAGTAGTGGGGTGGCTGAGTATCTTTCGGATAATGCAGATAGTTTGTAGGTTATACTCTTCCCGGGACGGCACAGAGGCCGTCCCCAACATACTTTTATGCTTTGTTGCCGACGCCACCGAGCCTCCTCACTCCCTACGTGCCGCGCTTTATGCGCGGCATCCAGAATTAACTGCTGGATACCGCGCATAAAGCGCGGTACGTAGGTAAGAGGATGGCGAAGGGGTATGGCGCCTCGCCTAAATGCAAAGTGGTAAGAGTATATACTTCGCGGTAAGTGGTTAAGCCTCAATCACCCAACCACCCAAATTTTTCCATCGATTCACAATGATGCAAAACAATTTGGCAGTACACTCGGCATCATAAAGCGCCGAATGGGCTTCTTCGGTGTCGAAAGGGAGATTGGCAGCCTTCAGCGCCTTAGAAAGCACGGTTTGGCCATAGGCTAAAGCACTTAAAGTGGCGGTATCCAGGCTGGTAAAACGGTGAAACGGGCTCTGAGTTATTTTTTCGCGCTTGACGGCAGCATTAATAAAATGCTGATCAAACCAGGCATTGTGGGCAACGATCACTGCGCGCGAACAGCCTTTTTGTTTGCATTCCTTGCGAATTTTGGCAAATAGATCTTTGAGTGCCTCACCTTCTGTAATGGCAAAACGAAAAGGGTGATAAGGATCAATTTTATTAAATTGCAGCGCTTCGGGATCTAAATTGGCCCCGTGAAAAGGAAGAACATGATAATGATATGTTTGATCGGGATGAATAAACCCTTCTTCGTCCATTTTAATGGTAATTGCAGCAAGCTCTAATAAAGCATCTTGATGCACATCCACACCGCCAGATTCAATATCAATGACCACGGGAAGAAAGCCCCTAAATCGAGATGCCAAGTTATGGGCCATAAATTATTTTAGTCCTCGGCTACTTGTTGCCATTCTAGTGTTTCACCTGCCAAAAAGGGGATTAAAATATCATCGCCAAAAGCAATGCTGGCAGGCACTTGCCATGCCTTTTTTCGTAAGATTATTTTATCACGATTTATCGGTAACCCATAAAATTCAGCACCAAAATGGCTGGTAAAACCCTCTAATTTGTCTAATGCGCCATGTGCTTCAAATACTTGTGTATACATCTCAATTGCCGCATGTGCATTAAAAATGCCGGCACAACCCGAACATGCTTCTTTTTGCGTTTGGGGGTGGGGGGCGCTGTCGGTTCCCATAAAAAATTTCGGATCTGCGCTGATCGCAGCTTGAATTAAAGCAGACTGATGTTGTGATCGCTTAAGAATTGGCAAACAATAATAATGAGGTTTAATACCCCCTGCTAACATATCGTTTCGATTTAACCATAAATGGTGTGGTGTAATGGTGGCAGCTAATGTGGCGGGCCCATTTTTGACGAAATCAACGGCTTCTTGAGTGGTGATATGTTCGAGCACGATTTTTAACGCAGGAAATTCCAAGATAATTGACTTAAGTTCCGTTTCAATAAAAATGCGTTCGCGATCAAAAATATCGACGTTAGGATCATTGACTTCGCCATGGATTAAAAGCGGTAAGCCGACTTTTTCCATTTTGG
>JBIOEB010000097.1:0-7783 GCA_044445585.1 Candidatus Berkiellales bacterium | reverse complement strand
TCAATTAAACAATACAACACAATAAACAAATATCGACTGCCCATTTCGCGAATTTTAAGCTTCGAAACGCCTTGTTTACGATTCGTCCATGCATTGGGCAAAACCGTGTAGGTAAAACCCCTAATGATTGCCTTTAAGGGTAATTCAACCGTTAAATTAAAATGATGGGCTAAGAGCGGGTTAAGCCCTGCGATCACATGACGGCGATAACATTTAAAAGCATTGGTAGTATCGTTATAACGTAATTGAAATAATAGGCGAATAAAGTTATTCGCTAAGCGATTGAGGATTTTTTTATGGATGGGATAATCTATCACTTTTCCGCCAGGAATAAAGCGCGATCCAAACACACAATCGTAGCCTTCTTGCAGTTTTTGATAAAAAGCGACGACATCTTCTGGGCTATCGGAGCCATCGGCCATCACAATCACCACGGCATCACCCATAAAAGCTTGTAACCCACAACGAACTGCCAACCCAAAACCATTAGGAGGCCGATTATTCACATAGCGGAGCGTAGGATATTGCTGCATAAGCTGGTTTAGCGCACTTTCGGTATGATCGGTGCTATTGTCATTCACAACCACTATTTCATGTTGAATATGCGCTTGTTGTAATTTGGAGATTAACTGTGGGAGTGTGACCGTTAAATTTTCTGCTTCATTAAAAGCCGGGATCACCACCGATAAAACATTTGCTTGACCGCGGTTAAGCCAATCGCTGTTAAGCATATTCATGGGTTTCGACTCGTAAAGTTTGGGTTGCTTGATAAATTTCGGTTAAGGTTCGTCGTAAATCATATTGATAATGCCACGAGGGATAATCGTGTTGAAACTTACGCACATCGCTTACCCACCAAATATGATCACCAATGCGGTTTTGCTCAGCATAACTCCAATTGAGCGTTTGGCCGCTGATCTCTTGACAAAGTTCAATGGCCTCTAAAACAGAGCAATTATTGCGTGGCCCACCGCCAATGTTGTAAACCGCGGCGACTTTAGGATCTTGATAAAAATGCCACAAGGCATTGACGAGATCATAGCTATGAATATTATCCCGCACTTGTTTGCCCTGATAACCATATATCGTATATGAATTTCCAAAAACGGTGCAACGCATTAAATAGGATAAGAAGCCATGTAATTTAGTACCTGAATGGGCGGGGCCCGTTAAGCAGCCACCTCTAAAGCATGCCGTTTTTAACCCAAAATATCGGCCATATTCTTGCACCAACAGATCTGCTGCTGCTTTTGAAACTCCAAACAAACTATGCTTGGTGTGATCAATAGACATATTTTCATCGATCCCAACTTGAAAGTACGGATGCTCCGGCGCAATTTCCCAGCGTGTGGCTAATTCTTGCAAAGGTAAATAATTAGGATTATCGCCATATACTTTATTGGTACTTAAATAAATAAAAGTGGCATTAGCAGCGTATTGGCGCGTGAGCTCGAGTAAATTCAAGGTGCCATTGGCATTAATGGTAAAATCGGTGTGTGGTTCACTTGCTGCCCAATCATGCGAGGGTTGTGCAGCAGCATGGATGATCACTGAAATCGCTGATCCAAAACGTTTGAATATTTTCTCTAATGCAGGATATTCTCGAATATCGCAATCATAATGCGTATATTGTGGAACTTGCCGTTGCAACACTGCCAAATTCCATTTGGTGGAAGCTTCTTCACCAAAAAAAACTTGTCGCATATCATTATCAATGCCGATCACGGTTAAGCCTTTGGCGGCAAAAAATTTCACTGCTTCTGATCCAATGAGGCCGGCTGATCCAGTTACAATTGCAATTGACACGGTGGTACCCTTATTGACTATTCACTATTGACTATTGACAAAATATTGTTTTAAGTTGCTGCTCTTCTTTTCGACACCATTGAAAGATCTCTTCAACACTCTCACGCACACTGGTAGTTGGCTTCCAATCTGTTTTTTGCATCACTTTGGTATTATCGGTGACATAAAAAGGAATATCGGCCTCACGCGTTTCGGGAACATGGCCTATTTCACAAGTTTTTTGCGTTACTTCTTGAACCAATGCAGTTAATTCACGCAAGGAAATACTATTGTTCATCCCGCCACCAACGTTATAAATTGCCCCTTGATGATCTTCGATATTTTGCATTTGCATGTGAATGAGTTGAAATAAATCCTTCACATGCAACACATCTCGCACTTGCATGCCTTCGCCGCCAAATCCCATATAATTTAATTTCATCCCAAAGTAATGGCTCGCAACCCATAAAGCCATAAAACCTTGATCGACCTTACCCATTTGCCACGGACCAGCCAATACGCCACAGCGATTAATAATCGCAGGCAAATGATACATCATGGTATATTCTTGAATTAATAATTCGCCACAAAGTTTCGTGGCGCCATATAAAGAGCGTGGGCCCGTTAAAGGGAAACTTTCGCTAATGCCTTCAATACTTAAGCCAATTTGAGGATGCTGCAAGTGAAGCGATAGGCGATCGGTAAGTGGAATAAGTGGTAATTGGCGCAACAGGTTAATAGGATATACCCGACTGGTCGATAAAAACACACAATGACCGCCAAAGTTTCTTAAATATTCTAGGCAATGAATTAATCCCAGCAAATTCGTGTTAATTAAATAGGCAGGGCTTTCACCAAACCCTGCGTGTACACTCGGCTCGGCCGAGCACTCGATTAACCAATCTACTTTACCTATGCGGGCTAAATCTTCTGGATTGCGAACGTCGCCGTGAACAAATTTTACGCCATGTTGAGCCAGCCTGAGTAAATTCAATTCACTACCACGGCGGCTTAAATTATCTAAAGCGATGATCTCAACATTCGTTTGATGTTGTTTAAAAAGAATGGCCAAAGATGAACTACAAAGCCGGCCCCGCCAGTGATCAATATTTTTTTCATCCGATATTCTCCTTGACGAATATGGCAAATCCTTGGCATAAGCCCGGTCGATATTGATACGATGATAAAGAACCACCATCAAACACGGGGGAAGTTGCATATTCTGGCGTCAGGATCAACGCATTAAAATAACCTTGTTGTACCAGCCCTCCGACCCCGTTTTGTTCAAAAATTCTTCCGGCTTGGCGATCGCTCCAATAGTTGTAAGCCAACATAAATGTATTGCGACTTTGATTAATAGTGGGATTGATAGTGGGAGCGATAGTGGGAGCGATAGTGGGATTCATCCAAGGCAAGGTTGCATAGTGATTCAGTACCAATACCGGTTGCGGGAGTTGAGCGATACAATTTTTTAAACTAAGGTGATCTTCATGCTGCTGATGTAAAGCCGCTATGCTCCCGTTAGCAAATGCTGCTGCAATTAAAGCAATCAAGCAGACTCCTGAAAGTATCATGCCTCTTTCGCGCCAGCGTACAATTTTCGGTTCGCGAGCTTCGAATAATGAAGCAAAGCCTCCTGCAATAATGCAAAGCAAAAATAAGGACGCAATAAAATGATAATTATCAGCGCTCCCTACTTTACTGCTTGCAGGGAGTAAAATCATTCCCCACCCTACCAAGCCACAAACACCTAAGCGGATTAAAGGATCTAGCACTTTGTGTTTGGTAAAAATAAAAACCACAGCGAGCAGCGGCCAGACAAAAAGGGTTTTCTTTAAAAAGAGGATAAAATTTCCAAGCCATACTTCTAATGACAACGGCATTGCGGTATTTTTTAAGAAGAGCATTTGCCGCATCACATCACTGGCTAAAAGCAAGGTCAACGCATACGCACTGCTTAACACGACGCTAAATAATAAAAAATAGCGCCATTTTTGCTGAGACAATAAAAATATCCCAATGGCAATTGGCATGGCTACATTAATTTGTTTACAAGACCAAGATAAATAACAACCTAGCGCTGCTAATAACACTGCAAGCACTGGCCGACGCGGAAAATAGGCTAAAAACCATAATGCTGCACTAGTATCAAACAATAAACCTAATAGATCTGGACGAACTGTCATCACCCAATAACCTGGGAGTGGCCCAAACCATAAAATAATACTTAAACACAAAGCAAATGGAGCAAACAAACGAGGGAGTGGCCGTCGTGTTATGGTAAATAAGCGATAACTTACATAACAGCCTAGTGTGACTACCAGGAGCGTGAAACCACGGCCAATAGTAGGGATCCAATCGTTGGTTAAATGAAAAGTCGTGGTAACAAAAGAGATCACCGAGCCGTAGATTTGATAAAATAACCAATTAAAATAAGAGGCAGCAAAAGGGATGGAATGCGGAGATTGATAAATGGGCTCGCCATTCAAAAATTTCCACATGGCAAATAATGATTCTTCTTCAAAACCACTGGTGACCACATGCCTTGGATCGATGAAAGAAAATACTTGCTCAGCGCGACACCATACCAAAATCAGGGTAGCCAGTACCCCTAATGCCATCGCCACAAGTCCAAACGCAAATTTAGCTGGCTTCATAGTGAATGAAGCGGTAGGCAAAGGATCCATTCCATACTCCTTGTTACGATCGGAGTATTTTAATCCATCAAGCGAGAAGTTAAAACTCCTAACACCTCGCTAAAATTGATTTCCCTAGCTCGTAAAAGTACCAAGACATGAAAGAGTAAATCCGCTACCTCATTACACAGTGCTTGTTTATCTTCTAATGCGGCAGCAAGGGCTACTTCCACTCCTTCTTCGCCAACCTTTTGGGCAATCCGTGCAATGCCAGCATTTAACAATTTTGCCACATAGCTGTCTATTGGCAGATCTTTTTGACGTTGCAGGATGATCTCTTCTAGCCTTGAAATCACATTTTGATTAAAACAGGATTGCGTTTTCAAGTGACAAGTCGGGCCCACCGGCTTAGCCAAAATCAGCAAAGCATCTTGATCACAATCGGTTAAAATATCACACAAGATCAGTGCATTTGAGGATGTTTCACCTTTTTCCCATAAAGCCTTTCGACTACGACTATAAAAAGTTACGCGCTGGGTTTTTAGCGTTTGTTCCAAAGCCGCTTGGTTCATATAACCTAACATCAAAATTTTTTGTGTTTCAATATCTTGCACTATGGCTGGGATTAAATCATTCATTTTTTCCCAATCGAGTGTTGCTATTGCAAATGTCATTGTCGCACCCTAATTTGATTGTCGATCAAATATTTTTTCAAAGCATCAATTTGAATATCTTTTTGATGGAAAACACTCGCCGCTAAAGCACCATCGACTTTTGCCTGTTGAAACACTTCTAAAAAATGACTTAACTGCCCTGCACCACCCGAAGCAATTAAAGGCACGGCAGTAAAAGAACGTAAAAATTGTAATTGCTCAATATCATATCCTTGACGCATGCCATCTTGGTTCATGCAATTTAATACAATCTCACCCGCACCACGATCTTGCACTTCGTTGATCCAATCCAGCGTTAATCGGCCTGCTTTGCATGTTTTTTCAATTTTGCCCGTATATTGATAAACCGTATAAACCTCGCTTTCTTTCATACTGTCGATCCCGACGACCACACATTGGCTTCCAAACGCTTTAACGCAGTCATTAATCAAAGAGGGGCGCTCCAGTGCGGGACTATTCAATGATATTTTATCTGCGCCGGCATTCAGTATGATTTCGGCTTGTTTAACCGAGCGGATCCCTCCTGCAACGCAAAAAGGAATATCTAAACCAGCAGCAACCGACGATACCCATTGTTTAGCAACGGTGCGATCCTCACTGCTTGCTGTAATATCATAAAAAACTAATTCATCGGCACCTTCAGTGGCATATAATGCTGCAAAACTCAGAATATCACCCATGATTTTATGATCACGAAATTGTCGCCCTTTGACCACTTGACCATCTTTGACATCTAAACAGGGAATAATACGTTTTGCTAACATCACCCCACCACTGCCTTTGCTTCCGCTAAAGTAAATTTTTTCTCGTACAATGCTTTACCGATAATCACACCGTACACCTTCATCTGATTTAATGTATCCAAATCTTTCAAGCTGCTCACGCCTCCGGAAGCAAGCCAACAATATTGTGGATAACGTTGCAGGCATCTTTCATATAAAGCAAAATGAGGGCCGGATAACATGCCATCGCGATCAATATCTGTACAAAGAATATGTTTAAGTCCAGAATCATGATACTCACCCAGTATTTCCCATAACGTTTGCCGACTTTGTTGTTGCCAACCTTGCACGGCTAAATATTGTTCATCCCCTTGCACATCGAGTGCCAAAATAATTTTATCGCCGCCAAATTCTTGCAACCAGGTTTTCACTTGAGCTATTTGCGTAATAGCCATACTGCCAATGACGACTTTTCCAACCCCGAACGAAAGCAAAGTTTGAATATGCTCGCGTGATCTTATTCCGCCACCCATTTGAATATTAAGCTTGTGATCAGTCAATAATGATCTCAATAAATGCCATTGCATCGGTCTACCGCATTTTGCCCCATCTAAATCGACTACATGCAGCTCGGTTGCGTGCAAAGCATATTGCTCGGCAACTAAAGTGGGATCGGCCGCATATTCGGTCGCGTTCTCAAACCGACCTTGAGCGAGTCTGACGCATTTGCCGCCTTGTATATCAATTGCAGGAATGATCTTCATTTTTATACCTTAAGATGCGAGGATCTGAATGGCTTTGACAAGATTAAATTTCAATCTTATCAAAGCCCAATCTCGCAGTGTAAAAAATTATTTAATATGGTCGATCCAACAGCCCCTGAACGCTCGGGGTGAAACTGAACTCCGTAAAAATTATTTTTTTTCACCACCGCCGAAAAAGGTAAGCTGTAGTTGCAACTCGCCACGGTATATTTACCAACACGTGCAGCAAAGCTATGTACAAAATAGACATAACTATGATTGGCTACCTCTTTTAGCAAGCCAGCGGCGGAGGTAAAGTGTATTTGATTCCATCCCATATGTGGAATATAACACTCCTCTTGAGAAGGTAACTTCTGCACCTGATCCTCAAAGATCCCTAAACATTTGAGATGGCTTTCCTCGCTTTGTTTAAATAAAATTTGCATCCCAGAGCAGATCCCCAAAACGGGTTGTGTCAATGTCAAAATGACATCGATTAATTTTTTTTCATGCAGATGTTGCATGGCTCTTCCTGCCGAACTGACACCAGGAATAATCACGTGAGTTGCTGATTTTATCTGGGATGGATCTGATGTTACGATCGCATTTTTACCACAGCGCTGCAAAGCAAACACCAACGAGGCAATGTTTGTCCCCACATCTTCAATAATCACTATCATAAAACGCCTTTCGTGCTAGGAAGTTGTGTTCCTTGTTGCTTAATCGCTTGACGTAATGTACGCCCTACTGCCTTAAAGATGGCTTCAATCATATGATGGGTATTTTGGCCCGATACGACTATATTTAGCGAAGCCCCTAAACTTTGCGCAAACGACCGAAAAAAATGAGGAACGAGTTCAGTCGATAATTCGCCGCATTTTTCTCTTAAAAAGCTGCCTTGAAATTGGAAATAGGGTCTACCGCAAATATCGATTGCAACTTGTGCTAATGCTTCATCCATGGGCAATAAAAAACCAAAACGTTCAATCCCTCGTTTGTCGCCTAAAGCTTGCTGAATTGCTTGCCCTAACGCTAAAGCAGCATCTTCAACGGTATGGTGATCATCCACATCATGATCCCCTTTCACGTTAGCAATTAAACCAAATCCGCCATGGCTTGCCAGTTGCATTAACATATGATCAAAAAATCCAATTCCGGTGTTCACTAGCAACTTATCCTGACTATCAAGATCCACTGACATTTCAATTTCAGTTTCTTTGGTT
>JBIOEB010000096.1:0-7941 GCA_044445585.1 Candidatus Berkiellales bacterium | reverse complement strand
TGCTATCTAGTTTCTAGCCTGCTCTACATGGATCACCTTTTTTCCCTCACAAAAATTCCCTCATTGCTTCGATGAAGATAGTAGATCTTTTTAATGAAAAAGAACATTCTTTTATAATAGGGTTAGCCTGCATTATTTTTCTATACATAGTTGGGCAAATGGTATCAGTTTTGTCAAATATAATTATTGACGAATTACCTTATGTTAGTTCTGTTAAAAAAATGTTTAACATAACTTTGGGTAAAAAAGAGTACAAACAATATATTAATCTTTATTTAATCGATGAAAATTTTCGTGATCATGATAATTGCTTAAATTATATCCTTGCTGCTCCAAAAATCATCAAAAACATAATATTCTGGCTTATTCCAATTTATCCACCCTTATTGATTTTTGTTCTTTTTTTTTCTCCTCAATATCAGAAGGATGACGTTAAAAAAAAGCTACCCATCTTAAATAATTTTTTTGGGGCGCAAGCCTTATCGAAAGATTCGCTACCTATAGCATTAGAGAACATCAAGAGAATTATAAATGCTATCGGCGGAGAATATAACGAAGAACATATAAGTTCATATTTTCATTATGTATATCATTTTGTTCTAGAAAGAAGCAACGCTCATTACTATAAAATAAATAACTACGTTGCTCTATACGGATTCATGAGAAATATGTTGATGTCTAGTATTGTATTATTTTATTATTCATTTTTAATTTTATCAAAAAACACTAATACTTTTCTCCCTGCAATTATATTTTGGGTGGTAAATATAATTTTCTTATATGGTTATATAAAATTCTCAAGAAGATACACAGAGGAGATTATTTTTGCTGCAAGCTGCTTAACCCCTCTATCATCTCAGGAACCGTCCGAAATTAAACGCTAGTAGACTTTTAATTAAAATTCCCATGCATTATTTATACTCGTCCACTTGCTGGTATTTCAATATCAAGATGATTGTGAAGCGGTTTTAATCCGCATATTAATTCTCCAGAGCTATAGCATGCTTGGCAAAATAGAATGAGTATATAAAATATTAAAATTTGACTTTTTTTCATAAATGCAACCTATCATTAGTTATTAATTTCGACTGAACATCTTAATGAACCATCGCCAATCGTCATTCAAACTCGGGGAGCCATATAAATCAAGGACTTCGCGCCATCCCTTCTGAATCTTTTATAGCTAGGGCACTCCATTGCATCGACACATTCCGAAAAAGTGTTTTGTGGGTGCGGGGATGGGGTCGTGCTTGTACTTGTATTTTTTGTTGGCGCGCTGCACGCTAGGCTTGCAAAGGTAAATTAACAATGCTGCAAGAAACAGATCTATTGCACGACTGGAAAAAGAAAAAAATAGGCCTAAATTTAGGGAATTGATTAAAGCAATAAAAGAAAGGTATAAGGAATATAAAGCCTAAGTACAAGCCAGACCCCGAGACATAAAAGCCTCTTATATCTTTACAGATATAAGAGGCTCAGTATTTTTGGTTTTTTAATTACTTATTCTTTTATGTCATTTAGAACGGGATCTCATCATCGAATTCTTCGTTCGTCACCGGCACAGCATTGCTGGATTCACTGCTGGGTTGCGAAGAAGATTGCGCTTGTGCGCGCGGAGAAGAACCACTTTGACCAGCGCCACGGCTATCTAACATTTGCATTTCTGCAGCGACAATTTCGGTGGTGTAACGCTCGACGCCGGCTTGATCTTGCCATTTGCGGGTGCGCAAACTACCTTCGATGTAAACTTTGCTGCCTTTGCGTAAATATTCGCCAGCGATTTCTGCTAAGCGATTAAAAAATACCACGCGGTGCCATTCCGTGCGTTCTTGTGCTTCGCCGGATTGTTTATCCTTCCACGTTTCGCTGGTAGCAACCGTGACATTCGTTACCGCGCCGCCACTTGGCATATAACGCACTTCGGGATCGGCTCCTAAATTACCGATCAAAATCACTTTGTTAATTCCTCTTGCCATAATCAAAAAACTCCTCAAATAAAATATTACGTTTGCGTGCTCAATTCTGAACGGGGTGTCATCAAGTACCCTATTCGATTAAGCATCAACCACCCAATGGCAGAAAGTAATAGGCAACCCACGCCTATCGCCCAATGTCCGCCAATTTGTAGAAGGTAACCTCCCAACACCCCTCCACTAAATATCCCTAAAAATTGAGAACAGGAATAAACACCCATTGCAGCACCTTTACTTGCCACGGGAGCAATTCGCGATACCAGCGCTGGCAAACTCGCCTCTAAAAAATTAAAGGCTACAAAGAACAAAGTTACTGCCATCACCAAGGTACTTAACTGCCAGACAAATAAAAAGGCAAGAATGCTCAGCCCTAAACCAACCATCGCTATTTTCATCAACTTGCTTTGCCAATGAGGCTCATCGGCATAACGCAAAGCAGGGATCACCAACAGCAGTGACAATCCTAATACAGGTAAATAAAATTTCCAAACTTGATTTGAAAAAAGAAAAGTGATTTCTTGAATTTTGATTGGTAATACCAAGAAACTCGCAGTAAACATTGCATGTAATACAAAAATATTCGCATTTAAGGCCCATAGATCACGTGGTTTAAATAAGCACCGAAGTTGCTCGCCAAAAGCAGCTGGTTTCTGCGAAAAAGCTTCGGTTTTGAGAAAAAATAATAGCGCTATTCCAAAGGTGGCCATTACGGCGGTGATGGTAAAAATACCCGAAAGCCCAGTAATACTTTCTAATAAAGGACCTAACAAAATCGCTAAAACAAAGGTTAAACCAATGCTGATCCCAATCAACGCCATTGCCCGGGTACGAACCTGCTCGCGGGTGACATCGCCCACTAAGGCTAAAACGGGCGATCCAATCGCGCCTGCGCCTTGCACTGCTCGGCCAACAATGAGCCCCCAAATGGAATCTGAATAGGCAGCTATCATACTTCCAAAAGCAAAAACCAGCAAGCCACCTCCAATCACCCACTTTCGATTGCAGTAATCCGACAGGAATCCGATTGGGAGCTGTAAAAGCGCCTGAGTAAAACCATAAACACCCACGGCAAGACCTAAAAGAGGGAGCGTTGCACCAGGGATTTTATCGACGTATAAGGGCAAAATTGGCAACACCATAAAGAGGCCTAACATACGTGTAGCAAAAATCGATGCTAAAATCAGCGAATTTTTAATTTCGGCCCCTGTCATTTGTGTCACGAAAAACCCTTTGCCTCTTTGCCTTGTATGACGGAAAGGGTATATTAACAAGTTTGCCTTTAGACCGGAAACAGAATGGATAAAATCACTATCAGGGGTGCACGCACACATAATCTTAAAGCCGTGGATCTCACTTTACCGCGCGATAAATTAATCGTGATTACTGGGCTTTCTGGCTCGGGAAAATCCTCGCTTGCTTTTGACACGCTTTATGCTGAAGGGCAAAGGCGATATGTTGAATCGCTTTCGTCTTATGCTCGGCAATTTTTATCGGTGATGGAAAAGCCGGATGTGGACCATATCGAAGGGTTATCCCCTGCTATTTCCATCGAGCAAAAAACCACTTCCCATAATCCGCGATCAACCGTAGGCACTGTCACCGAGTTATATGATTATCTAAGGTTATTGTTTGCGCGCGCAGGTCAACCGCGTTGCCCCGATCATGATTTACCACTTGAAGCACAAACGGTTTCGCAAATGGTAGATCATGTGCTGAACGCTCCTGAAGATATGAAAGCCATGCTGCTCTCGCCCGTGGTGCGCGATCGCAAAGGCGAGCATTTGCAAGTGATCGAAAGCCTTAAAAGCCAAGGTTATGTACGCGTGCGGATCGATGGCACCTTATACGATTTGGATGAAGCCCCTAAATTAGATTTACGCAAAAAACATACGATTGAAGTGGTGATCGATCGCATTAAAGTTCGCCCTGATTTACGCTTGCGCTTAGCAGATTCTTTTGAAACCGCCCTTAAATTAAGCGATGGCTTAGCTAAAATTTTATGGGTAGATAGCAATAAAGAAGTGATATTTTCAGCAAAATTTGCTTGCCCCGAATGTGGTTATAGTTTACCCGCGCTTGAACCACGATTATTTTCGTTTAATAACCCCGCAGGTGCTTGTCCCACTTGTGATGGTTTAGGCAGTAAACAATTTTTTGATCCCAAGCGCGTGGTGCATTTACCGGATGTTGGATTAGCTTCGGGTGCTGTTCGTGGGTGGGATCGGCGTAACCCGTATTATTTTAGTATGTTAAAATCGCTGGGAAAACATTATGGTTTTGATCTTGAAACCCCCTATAAAGATTTGCCGCGCCCGATCCAAAATTTGGTGCTTTATGGCAGCAAAGACGAAGAAATTTTATTTCATTACACCAACGATCGTGGCGATGTACGTAAAAAACGCCATGTTTTTGAAGGCGTTATTCCTAATTTAGAAAGGCGCTATCATGATACCGATTCTGATTTTATTCGTGAAGAATTGGCGCGTTATATTGCTTATCAAGATTGTCCTGAATGTGACGGCTCGCGCTTAAAACGAGAAGCAAGACATGTTTATATCGGCAAAAAGACTATTTCTAATATTACCGCGTTACCCATTGGGGATTGTTTACACTTTTTTCAAAAATTACAGCTCACGGGTCGGCGTAAAGAGATCGCGGATAAAATTCTAAAAGAAATTTTACAACGTTTACGTTTTTTAATCGATGTCGGGTTAGATTATTTAACCCTTCACCGCACGGCAGAAACACTCTCGGGCGGTGAAGCGCAAAGAATTCGGCTTGCCAGTCAAATTGGCGCAGGATTGGTGGGTGTAATGTATATTTTAGATGAGCCTTCTATTGGGTTACACCAACGCGATAATGCGCGTTTACTGCAAACGTTGAAGCATTTGCGCGATTTGGGTAACACTGTGATTGTGGTCGAGCACGATGAAGAAGCTATTCTGACTGCAGATTATGTCGTTGACATTGGCCCAGGCGCTGGCGTACATGGTGGACAAATAGTCGCGGAAGGCCCGCCAGAAGCAATCAAAAAATCTAAACAATCTTTAACCGGACAGTATCTTGCCGGAAAACTTAAGATCCCTGTGCCGAGTACACGCAAAAAGCGAGATCTTGAACGAACAATTATTGTTGAGGGTGCCAGCGGACATAATCTTCAAAAAATTACCGCACACTTCCCCATTGGTTTAATGACTTGCATCACCGGCGTTTCTGGATCGGGTAAATCAACTTTAGTGAATGACACCCTTTACCCCGTAGCAGCGCATCTTTTAAACCGAGCCGGACTGACGCAACATAGCCCTTATGAAAATATTTCGGGGCTAGAACATCTTGATAAAGTGGTGTGCATTGATCAAAGCCCGATTGGACGCACACCGCGATCGAATGCCGCCACTTATACTGGATTATTTACCCATATTCGTGATTTATTTGCAGGCACGAACGAAGCGCGCTCGCGTGGTTATCAAGTCGGGCGCTTTAGTTTTAATGTGAAAGGTGGGCGCTGCGAAGCTTGCCAAGGTGATGGCTTAATTCGAGTCGAAATGCACTTTTTGGCAGATATCTATGTGATGTGCGACGTGTGTGAGGGCAAACGATATAACGATGAAACGTTACAAATTTTATATAAAGGAAAAAATATCCACCAAGTATTAGAAATGACGGTGGAAGATGCCCTTGAATTTTTTAAAGCCATCCCGGCTATTCACCGGAAGTGTCAAACGCTAATGGATGTGGGATTATCGTATTTAAAATTAGGCCAAAGCGCGACAACTTTATCAGGCGGTGAGGCGCAGCGCATTAAATTAGCCAAAGAATTATCACGGCGGGATACGGGCAGTACGCTTTACATTTTAGATGAGCCAACGACGGGGTTACATTTTCATGATGTTAAGCAATTGCTTGATGTGCTGCTACATTTACAAGATTCTGGCAATACCATTGTGATCATCGAGCATAATTTAGATGTGATTAAAATGGCCGATTGGATTATTGATTTAGGCCCTGAAGGCGGCAATCGCGGGGGTAAAATTGTAGCGATGGGAACGCCGGAGCAAGTAGCAAAGGTGAGTCAATCTTATACGGGGCAATTTTTGGCGCCGTTGCTGGATGGGAAAAATGGGAAAGATGGGAAAGATGGGAAAGATGGGAGTGGACGGAATGGAGGGAACGGAAAGAGAACAGTTAGGGGATCTACCGCTCGCACTTGAAACTGCGATATCTTGTTTGTTTGCTGCGCGCGGAATGACTCGTATTCATCCTTGTTAAGTGGTTTAAAACTCTCCATTGCCAATGGAAGCTTTTGCCATAAAGTTTCCATTGGCAATGGAAACAATAATAAAATCTTTAAATTTCAAAATGTTGTAAACCATTGTTGATAGATGAATGAATACCAGTGGAAATGGCCCATCGGCTTCATAAAAAAATTAGAACGCTGATTCATGTTGATGGTAAGCTTCTATGTTTTCTGGCAGGGTTTCCTTCTTTAATTTCAATTTCTTCGTTCAAATTTGGTGGATTGCTCTCTTTCTTTTTTCCCCTATATAAAAGAGGATCGGGAAAGGAGGGATCCATCAATGCGGCTTGAGTTGGTTCAAGGGGAAGAGTTTTTATGAGATCGAATAATACTGATATCGGGGGGAGTAGCGTTGGCGGCGTCTGTTCCGGCACTAATGCGGCCTGAGTTGATTCAAGGGGAGGGGTTTTACTGCAGAAGTTGAATAATAAAGCAGACATCGGCGGTGGTGGTGAGAATGTCGCCAGTTTCGGCGCTATTTCGGCTGTTACTGATTGTGGATCACCGAGCTTTCTATTAAACTCTGCTAGCTTCTTTGGATCCATCTCTTGAATTTTTTTTCCTTTCTGATAAATGAACCCTTTTTTAGTTGAAGGATCACTTTTCATTCTCTTCAGAAAATTAATGGGACTATGTGTCATTGGCTGCAAAGAAATGACAAATAAGAAATTCTCTCGAATTTCTTTGAAACTTAACCTTAAGGGAGTTCGGCCTGCGCGTTGGGGGCCAATTATTGGTTCTAACCCTGCAGAAAGATCTTTAAAAAGCTTATTTGTATCTCCCTTTGCATTCTTAGTATCCATATCTAAGAAAAATCGAGTATCATCCGTTAGCTGTGATGCTTTTGAGACGAAATAAATATTAGTATACATACTCTTTGAATTTGGGTTTTGCATTAGAAGATATATCATCATTTAACTCCACGTGATATTTACTTTTTAAACGAGCAAGACTCGTTGATGGGATTATTTAAAATAACAATGCCATACAAACTAGATTTTGATAATTCTCGCCAATTTTAACTGCTTTGCGTTTCAACCCTTCGACGACAAAGCCAAACTTTTGATATAAAGCAATTGCTGTTTTATTTTGTTCAAATACAGTAAGTTCAATTCGCGTTAAACCAATGGATTTTGCTTGATTAAGGGCAGTGCTCATTAATTGATTACCAATTCCTTTTCCACGAAAAGCGGATAACACACCTATTCCCAACTCGCCTGTATGAGCATAAACAGGACGATGTAGTGAAGAAATATCACACCAACCAATAACTTGCTCACCGTTTAACGCGATAAAATGTGGCCAACCTTCACGTAGATGTTCATGAACAAAATCATAGGTTGTGGCGATGGGCGGGCCTTCTAAAAAAGCTAAATATTTACGCTCCCTCGCAACGGCATCCACCGCTGCCCAAAAGCTTTGAATATAAACTTCGGAGATCGGAATAATTCTAAAGTTCAAGTCCATAAAAAATTAACCCTTTAACTCTATTAGGCGTAAAACCCCACTGGATCCCGGATATTTTGCTACGCAAAATTCCGAGAAGACATTCTTATCTGGAACGCAAATATAGTCTTCGCAGGACGGCACAGCAAAATCCCTCTGTTCGCTGCGCTCACCTCTCCCTTTTTCAAAGGGAGAGAATATGTGGGCTACGCCCACCAGGATCCG
>JBIOEB010000095.1:0-7992 GCA_044445585.1 Candidatus Berkiellales bacterium | reverse complement strand
GAATCCGCGCTTGCACCTAAGGGGGAGAATCGCGATTCTCCCCCTTAGGAAACCCCCATCGCGTAATGATGCTTCGCTCCTTGTTTTGAATGCTGCGCGCGGAATGAATCCGCGCTTGCACCTAAGGGGGAGAATCGCGATTCTCCCCCTTAGGAAACCCCCATCGCGTAATCGCATCTTGAAGTGTAAAGTGTAACTGACATATTTATCAAACTAACAGGTTTTTGCACGTCGCCAAAAGATTCGCAAAGCAAAAACGTTAAATTTATTGAAAAAATCAGATGTTTATGCTGCATTTACACTTTTAATTTTCAAAAGTTATGGTTTAATTAAGGCACTTTGAAAGTAACCCTAAAGGATTAGTAGGAGCATGAGAAAGGATGCAACCTTCCGGAAGTTGTTAAATTTTAATCTTGTTGCGATATTTAGAAATTTTCCTGATCTGATGATGCATTGGCTGAAAAAGCAAAAAGCTTTAAGGCCACGGTGCTATTGTGAAGGTCCCCACTTTATTTTTACCGATCATTTTGAACTACAACATGTCATGCGCATTGTTTATCAGGATAAACAAGGGAAAAAACATATCGGTGAATTGTTAAAACTCGGCCGAAAAAAAGAGTTTATTAGCAAATTATCACCGTTAGATGCTTATCTTTTGGGATATCTTTTGGGTTGTGAAGAAGGTAAGTAATTTAACAAATTAATTTGGCTTGTACCACTTTTCCGATGATTTTGATATTCGGAGAAAGCGCAAGGGGCGGGTATTTAGGATTTAAAGATTTTGCCATTAATTCGCCGTCAATATGGATGAGTTGTTTAAATGTAATTAATTTTTTTTCTTTGATGAACAACAGGGCAAAATCTTTAGTGCCTGGTTTTTGCTGACAATCGACGATAATCACTGTTCCTGCTGGGTATCGAGGCTCCATAGCATCGTTATCGACTTGTAAGGCAAAGGAATGGGGGCTTAAATCCATGTCAGAAGTCGTCCAGGACCTATTTTGTAAATTAACTTCTGCTGGAAATTGCGGGATTTCTTCCCAATTGATAATAGGGACATTTCGAATCGTGGTGCGATTTTTAGGCTCCACCCCGGTGAGTAACCAATTCGTATTGATATTTAAAAGTTGTGCGTAATGCTCTAACACAGCAAAAGACATGCTTCGGGTGCCCGCTTCATGAAGATTATAGGTAGAAATCTTCAGGCCTTTTTTCTCGGCAAATTCTTTAGCAGTGGCAAAGCCGGCGTGGTAACGGGCACTTTTAAGGCGTTCACAGATGGTTGTTTTTAAATTGCTTTCCGTCATTTTACGCTACGCTTTTGGCTTGAATATTTCTCTTACTGCAATACAAAGTTTTGGCCATTATACCCATTACCCTTCAGGATGCGAAGCATCGTTGAAGCGTGTCCCTATTGCCCCCTAAGAAAACTTTTGATCGTTGTTTAAACACTTGCAACTTGCCGGACAATAAAATAACATCCTGCATAATGCAGGAATGGCTTGGAAACGTTGATATCATCGCATTGTAAATAAGGAGTAATTTATGCTTTGCGTTCGTGCCCCAGAACTAGAAAAAAGACTCAATCAGTTAGCCGCTTTAACAGGAAGAACCAAATCGCATTTTGTTCGAGTCGCCTTAGAAACTTATTTTAGCAAGCAAGAAGTGAGTATCCCCATTTTTGTGGCTCAAAGAGCTGAGAATGTTGAGATGAAATGTAATAGTGGTAGGGAGGCAAGTGAACACTTCAATGATGCTTAGCGACTTGAAGTGAGATGGGTGTACTCTTTTCTCGGGACGGACGCAGTGTGCCGTCCCAAAATCCCCCTGGTTCGCTGCGCTCACCTCCCCCTTTTTCAAAGGAGGAAATATATTGGCTTCGCCCACTAAACAGTGTCGCGAAGCGACAAAATCTCTCCCTTTGAAAAAGGGAGCGGCGCGAAGCGCAGAGGGATTTTTTTATGAGTTGTTGCCGACGCCCCTTCGCCTCCTCATGTATGAGTAATATACTGGGGGCTCAGGGGCATCGGCGCCTAGCCTAAAAGCAAAGTGTGTTGGGTATATATTTACGGTGTTGGTTTTAATTTCGCTCTTTCTTTCGCTTCGTTTGATAAATCATCCGCTAAAATCAAATACATTGCAGGAACGACAAACAAAGTAAAAAGTGTACCAATGGAAATACCCGAGGCGATCACCAAACCAATGCTGTACCGACTGATTGCACCCGCTCCCGAAGCAGTGATCAACGGAACCACACCGAGTACCATCGAGGCAGTTGTCATCAAAATAGGGCGTAATCGAATGCCAGCTGCCATTTCAATCGCTTCAAGTTTGTTTTTTCCTTCCAGTTGCAAATCATTCGCAAATTGCACAATAAGAATACCATGTTTACTGATCAATCCAATTAAAGTGACGAGGCCAACTTCGGTATAAATATTAAGACTTGCACCCCCCACGCCCAGGCTGATAAACATCATCGCGCCGCAAATAGACATGGGAACGCTGATCAATACAATTAAAGGATCGCGAAAACTCTCAAACAGTGCAGCAAGCGTTAAGAAAATAATCACCAAGGCAAAGAAAAAAGTCACAATCAGGGCAGAACTTTCTTGAACATATTGTCGTGACTGCCCAGCGGTATCGATACTGTAACCTTGTGGCAGCGACTTTTCTGCTGTTTTCGTCAGATAATCTAGTGCTTCTCCCATCGTGACACCCGGGAAAGGTACGCCCGATATTGTCGCAGAATTAATCTGTTGAAAGTGATTAATAGATTCAGGCACAACCGTCGTTTTAATTTGTGCCACGGTGGAGAGTGGCACGGATGTGCCGTTCGTTGTGGTGATGTAATAATTTAAGAGTTGATCGGCGTTGAGCCGTTCCGTACGGATCACTTGTGGGATCACTTTGTAAGATCGACCCGCCAAACTAAAAAAATTAATATAATTTTGACTTAAGCTCGCAGAAAGTATATTACCCAGTTGTGCCATGGTAAAACCTAATTGCGAAGCTTTATCACGATCAAATTCTATGCTGATCTGGGCTTTGTCGATTTTAAGATCGGTATCAGCAAACATGAACAGTCCACTTGAGCGAACAGTATTTAATAAAGTTTGAGAAACTTCATTCAAATTTTGATAACTTTCAGTGGTGCCAATCACAAATTGAACAGGTAATCCTCGACTTCCAGGTAAGGGAGGAGGTTGAAAAACCGCTATCAAAGCACCCGCAATCGTAGAAAGATCATTTTGAATGCTCGCCTGTAGTTGATCGGCGGTTCTTTTACGCTCATCCCAAGGTTTTAATACCGTTCCTGCAATTCCGGTATTAAGACCGGTTAAGCCATCTAATTGAAAGACGTGATCGTTTTCAGGGAGTTTGGCAAAAGTCTTATAAATTTCTTTAGAATTAAGCTGTGTTTGATATAAAGTTGCATTGGGCGCGGTGGTGAGTTGTGTGATCACGACACCTTGATCTTCTTGAGGAGCCAGTTCTTTTTTAGAAGTCACATAAAGAAAATAATTGCTGGTTAAAATAATGAGCGCAAACACCATCGTCACTGGCAAATAGTTGAGCGAACCTTTTAATAAACGTTGATAAGAAAAACGCAGCCTGTCAAATTGACGATCAATAAAATAGACAAAACCACCATTTTGATGATTAGTCACTTTTAAAAATTTTGAACACATCATGGGGGATAATGTCAATGCAATAATGGCTGAAATACCAACGGCACCTGCCAGCGTAAAAGCAAATTCAGTAAATAAAGCTCCCGTTAACCCTCCCATAAATCCAATGGGAACATAGACGGCGATCAATACCACCGAAATTGCAATAATGGGGTTGGCTAATTCTTGAGCACCGAGTAGGGAGGCCTCTAAGCGTGATTTGCCTTCTTCGAGATGACGAAAAACATTTTCCACCACAATAATGGCGTCATCGACGACTAACCCAATCGCTAACACCAGCGCTAATAATGTGAGGAGGTTAATAGAGTAGCCCAGGAGCAACATGATGAAAAAAGTGCCGATCAAGGATAGGGGAATGGCAATGACAGGGATGATCACCGATCGCATCGAACCTAAAAAAATAAAAATCACGACGGTGACAATTAAAATAGCTTCGATTAAAGAGCGCACCACTTCTCGGATCGAACTGTTGACGAATTTGGTAGAATCATAAACAATTTTTCCATGTAACCCTTGAGGTAATTGCTCTTGAATGGAAGGAAATATTTTGTGAATTTTTTTGATGACATCTAACAAATTAGCGGTAGGCGCAACTTGAATACCAATATAAACAGCTTGTTTGCCATCAAAGCCGACGCTACTGTCGTAATCTTCGGCGCCTAAGGTGACATTGGCGACATCGCTTAAACGAATAATGGCACCATTTTGAGATTTAATGATCAAATTACGAAATTCTTCAATGGTGTGTAACCCTGTCGCTGCAACCAAATTCACGGTGACCATTTGTCCGTCGGTGCGGCCAGCCGCCGAAATAAAATCATTGGCAGCAAGCGCAAGTGAAATATCGTTAGCGGTGAGGTGATAAGACGACATTTTGGCGGGATCTAACCAGGCACGCATCGCAAATTGCTTTTTGCCCAAAATTTCAGCATTTTGCACGCCATCCACGGCTTGCAGTTTTGGCTGCACGACGCGGATGAGATAATCCGTGATTTTATTACTGGCCAGGATATCGCTATTAAATCCAATATACATGGCGTCAATGGTTTGGCCGATCGCAATGGTAAGAGTGGGTTGCTGGGCTTCTTTAGGTAATTGATTGATTACCGCGTTGACTTTAGTGCTAATTTCGGTCAATGCTTTATCGGAATCGTAATTCAGTTTTAAATAAGCTTGGATCGTACTTAACCCGAGCGTACTGCTAGAAGTTAAATAATCGATTCCATTCGCTTGTGCAACAGAATTTTCAAGTGGTGTGGTGATAAAACCTGCCACTAATTCAGGATCGGCTCCGGTGTAGACAGTCGTAATGGTGATGACCGCATTTTGGGTATAAGGAAATTGGCGCACCGAAAGCAATCCCATGGAGCGTAATCCAAGCACCAAGATCATCAAGCTGACCACAGTAGCCAGTACGGGGCGGCGAACAAAGATATCCGTGATCCGCATAGTTATCCTTAATAGTTTACCACTTGAGGTGCAGGATTATTGGATGGCATCACTGAATTGTTAATGATCACCACGCTGCCATTTTTAAGTTTTAGCTGGCCGCTGATCACTACCTGATCCCCTTCATTTACTCCTTTTACCACAGCAACTTGATCCCCTCGTGTTTTTCCAGCAACCACTAAAATTTGATTGGCAATCAAAATAGGCTTGCCTTGCTTATCTTTACCCTGTTCTTTGATGATATAAGCGATCTCACCATAAGGATTAAAGCTGATTGCGGTTTGCGGTAAGGTAATAAAATGTTGATCTTGACCAATATTGACTTCGGCGGTGCCAAACATACCCGGCAGGAGTAATTGCTTAGGGCTGTTGAGTGTCGCTTCAATTTCAATATTGCGGGTGTTGGGATCAATTTTGGGATCGATCGTGGTGATTTTGCCAATAAATTTTTTGCCGGGGAAAGTATCGGTAGTCAATGTTACGCTTTGGCCAATGCCTAAATTGGTCAATTCTTGTTGTGGCACGTAAAAATCAACGTAAATAGGATCCAGTTTTTGTAACGTCACCACCATATCTCCGGCATTGAGATATTGGCCCAAATTCACATGCGAAATTCCCAATTTGCCGGCAAAGGGCGCTTTGATTAATTTTTTAGCAATCAAAGCTTTTTGCTGCATCACTTGAGCTTGGGCGCTTTTTAATGTGGCGGCGTCGTTGTCTAGCGTTTGTTGGCTTACGGCATGAATGGCTTGTTGTGCTTTATCACGCTCATAAGTGATTTTAGCAATCTCAAGAGTAGCTTCGAGCGAATGAAGTTGGGCGACTTCAGTGTCATCGTTCAATGCGACCAGCATTTCATCCTTTTTAACTTGTGCACCAGGGGTAAAATAAATATTGCGGACTAAACCGGCAATTTCGGTGGTGACATCTACTCCTTCAACGGCACGCAAGCTACCCGACGCTTTGATATGTTGTTGCCAAAGTTCGGTTTTGGCGGTCATGGCTGAAACCGTCACCGGCGGGGATATATTTTTCGACATATGTTTTTTCATCATGGTGTTCTTAAAGATTTGATAGGCAAAAATTCCACCAAATAAGATGAACATGCCGATTAACATAATGACCATACGTTTTTTCATTCGTGCCACCATCCTCCGCCGAGGGCTTGAAATAAGGCTGCTGTATCCGTGTAACGAGAGGCTTCCGCTTTAATACGGTTAATCAAAGCTTGTTGATACTGACTTTGTGCATTGAGTAACGAAAGATAAGTCACCGCCCCCAATTTAAATTGAGCTTCAGTAAGGGTAAGCAAGTCTTTTGCAGCAACCAGTGCTTCTGTTTCAGCTTTTAAGGTACGAGAATCAATTTCGATGGCCCTTAAGGTATCAGCGACATTTTGAAAAGCTTGCAAAACGGTTTGACGGTATTGAGCGGCAGCTTGTTGATAGGCAGCAATGGCCGCACGGCGTTTTGCCAGTAAGGCGCCGCCTTGGAAAATAGGCTGCAGTACTTGCCCAGTCAGGTTCCAAATACTTGTTTTATCTGAAAATAATGAACCCAATTGATTAGCATCCCATCCATAATATCCTGTTAGGTTAAATTGTGGCAGCAAATTAGCCGTAGCCACGCCAATATTCGCACTTGCTTGATGAAGCAAAGCTTCATTGGCACGAACATCCGGGCGTTGTTCTATTAACTTCGAAGGTAAACTTAAGGGAAGTTCACCAGGTAGGTGTAATTGGTTTAAGAAAAATTTGGGAAGCACATTTTCGGTAGGCATTGCACCTATTAGTAAAGATAAAGTATGCCTGGTTAGAGCCAGGCTTTTATCAAGCGGTGGCAAGGTGGCTCGAATTTGGGCAACTTGGCTTTCTTGGGACAAAACATCCGATTTTGCAATGGCGCCGAGTGTGTATTGTTGTTTAATAATCTTAAGTAAATCTTCTTCTAAACGGATGAGATCCTGGGTTGCTTGGATTTGCTCTCTTAACGAGGCTTCAGTAATGGCAGTCGTGACAATATTTGCCGCTAAAGTGAGATAGGTTCCTTCAAGCAAGTATTGTTGATAATTAACCAATGCGCTTGTCGCTTCAATTTGTCTTCGCCCGCCGCCAAAGAGATCTAGCGCGTATGAGATATTCAGTTGCGTGTTAAAAAGGTTAAACGTTGTGGATGATGCATTGGGAGCGCCAAAGGTCTCGGGAGAAAATCGTTCTCGTGACCCAGATCCTTGCGCATTGATTGTCGGAAAAAGGGTAGTTCCAATTTGAGCGGTTAAGTTTTCTTGGGCCTGACAAAGCGCAGCCTGGGCGGCAGCAACCGTAGGGCTATTTGCAAACCCTAATATTATTAATTGATTAAGCGCGGGGGAATGAAAAAGCTCCCACCATTTTGCAGGAATTTCTTTGCCCATCGCAAAGGTTTGTGCTTTACCTCCTTGCCCGGCTGAATGGACAGTTTTTCCCGGTAGTGTTACATCCACATAACGTTTTTCAGTGCTTTTGGGGTGATGAAAATTCGGCCCAACGGTACAACTTGCGAGCGTGATGTTAACGAGAATGATGAAGGCCATTTGTTTAGCTGCTAACAAATTTGCATCCCTGCTAAGCTTGTTCATATAGCCATTTGAATATTCAAGATAGCATCAACTCATGTTGGTATTCTATAGATGGGTGCTCTTCTCTTATACTCTTCCCACTTTGCTTTTATGCTTTGTTGCCTGCACTCGCTCACCCCAGTCGTGTACCAAAGCGTACACTCCTGGGGCTTCGTTCGCTTGGCGCCTCGCCGCTGCGCTCCTTGTTTATATGCTGCGCGCGGAATGAATCCGCGCTTTGCACCTAAGGGGGAGAAT